>NZ_JBHVXZ010000002.1:0-183856 GCF_042881395.1 Amycolatopsis sp. NPDC058278
GGTCGAACCCCCAAACCCCCGCCAAGGGGCTCCGCCCCCTGGACCCCCCCCCCCGGGCGCCTTGGGTGTTAAGGGGCCCGGGGTGGCGGCGCTCGGGGTTACGCCGCCTGGGAAACCGGCGTTGAAGCCGGGGTCAGGGCGAGGTCGAGGACCTCGCGGACGTTCGCCACCGCGTGCACCTCCAGCTGGGCCAGCACCTCGGCCGGGACGTCGTCCAGGTCCGGCTCGTTGCGCTGGGGGATGATCACCGTCTTCATCCCCGCCCGGTGGGCCGCCAGCAGCTTCTGCTTCACGCCGCCGATCGGGAGGACGCGGCCCGTCAGGGACACCTCGCCCGTCATCGCGACGTCCGAGCGGACCACGCGACCCGAAAGCAGCGACGCCAGCGCCGTGGTCATCGTGATGCCCGCCGACGGGCCGTCCTTCGGGACCGCGCCCGCCGGGACGTGGACGTGGATGCCCCGCTCGCGCAGGTCGCCGACCGGCAGTTCCAGCTCCGCGCCGTGCGAGCGCAGGTAGGACAGCGCGATCTGCACCGACTCCTTCATCACGTCACCGAGCTGGCCGGTCAGCTGCAGCCCGGACGCGCCGGACTCCTGGTCCGCCAGCGACGCCTCGATGTACAGGACGTCACCGCCGGCACCCGTCACCGCCAGACCCGTTGCCACACCCGGGGTTGCCGTGCGCTGGGTCGACGCCGGCAGCGACGACTCCGGCAGGTGCCGCGGGCGGCCGAGGTAGGTCTCCAGGGAGGCGGCGTCCACCGTGAGCGGCAGCGAGACCTCGTCCAGCGCCACCTTGGTCGCGATCTTCCGCAGCACCTTGGCGATCGTCCGGTTCGCGTCGCGCACGCCCGCCTCGCGGGTGTACTCGGCGGCGATCCGGCTGAACGCGGTATCCGTCAGGACGACGTCGGACGTGCCCAGCCCGGCCCGCTCCAGCTCGCGGGGGAGCAGGTGGTCGCGGGCGATGGTGACCTTCTCGTGCTCGGTGTAGCCGTCCAGCGTGACGAGCTCCATGCGGTCCAGCAGCGGGCCGGGGATGGTCTCCAGCGCGTTGGCCGTCGCCAGGAACACGACGTCGGACAGGTCCAGCTCGACCTCGAGGTAGTGGTCGCGGAACGTGTGGTTCTGCTCCGGGTCCAGCACCTCGAGCAGTGCCGCGGTCGGGTCGCCGCGGTAGTCGGCGCCCACCTTGTCGATCTCGTCGAGCAGCACGACCGGGTTCATCGAGCCGGCTTCCTTGATGGCGCGGACGATCCGGCCGGGCAGTGCGCCCACGTAGGTGCGGCGGTGGCCGCGGATCTCCGCCTCGTCGCGGATGCCGCCCAGCGCCACCCGGACGAACTTGCGGCCCATGGCCTTCGCGACGGACTCACCCAGCGACGTCTTGCCGACCCCGGGAGGGCCCGCGAGGGCGAGCACGGCGCCGGAACGCCGTCCGCCGACCGGGCCGAGACCCGATTCGGCACGCCGCTTGCGCACGGCCAAGTACTCGATGATGCGTTCCTTGACGTCGTCGAGGCCGGCGTGGTCGGCGTCCAAGACCGCCCGGGCGGCCGCGATGTCGTGGATGTCCTCGGTGCGCTCGTTCCAGGGCAGCTCCAGGACCGTGTCCAGCCAGGTGCGGATCCAGCCGCCTTCGGGAGACTGCTCGGACGTGCGGTCCAGCTTGTCCACTTCGGCCAGTGCGGCCTTCTTGACGGCGTCGGGCAGTTCGGCGGCTTCGACGCGGGCGCGGTAGTCGTCGTCCTGCGCGGTGCCGTCGAGCTCGCCGAGCTCCTTGCGGATCGCCTCGAGCTGGCGGCGCAGCAGGAACTCCTTCTGCTGCTTCTCCATGCCCTCGGCGACGTCCTTGCGGATCGTGTCGGTCACCTCGAGCTCGGCCAGGTGCTCCTTGCTCCACTCGAGCGCCTTCTCCAGGCGGGCACCGACGTCCAAAGTAGACAGCAGCTCGAGCTTCTGCTCGGTGGACAGGTAGGGCGCGTTGCCGGACAGGTCGGCGATCGCGGAGGCGTCTTCGACCTGCTGGACGGCGTCGATCAGCTGCCAGCCGCCGCGCTGCTGGAGGATCGAGATGACGACGGCCTTGTACTCGGCCGCAAGCTGCGCGGTCCGGTCGTCCGTGGTCTCGGTGGCGTCCTCGGCGTGCACCCAGCGGGCGGCGCCGGGACCGTCGGCGATCCGGCCGACGACCGCGCGGGCCGTGCCGCGCAGCAGGACGGCGGCCTTGCCGCCGGGCACGCGGCCGATGCGCTCGACCGTCGCGACGGTGCCGAACTCGGCGTACTCGCCGTGGACGCGCGGCACGATCAGGACCTCGGCCTTGGTGGCCGCGGTCGACCGGATGCCGGGGAAGGACCCCTGGCTCGGCGTCTTGGCCTGGGCGGACTCCACCGCGGCCCGCGTCTCGGTGTCGGTCAGGTCGAGCGGGACGACCATGCCCGGCAGCACGACGTCGTCATCGAGCGGGAGCACGGGCAGGAGGCGGGTGTCGGACATGTGCACTCCTCGGGTAGTTGAGTCTGCCTAGCTCAACTCTCCGATGGGTGTGTTTGTTTCCGATGGGGCGTTCGCCCACAGCGATCGGGGAAGCCGCAGGTCAGGAGGGTTTCTCCGCCACGGCGCACCACGCGTAGGGGCGCGCCTCCGCCTCCAGCGCGTTGATTTTCCGGTCCGGCCGCCAGTCCGGCAGGTGCACGATGCCCGGCTCCAGGAGCGGCCAGTCGCCGAAGAGCGGCTCGATCTCTTCGCGGTTGCGCAGCCAGACCGGGTTGCTCGTCTTCCGGTACTGCTCGACGAACCAGCGCAGCCCTTCGAGCGTTTCGCCGGTCCCGTCGCCTTCGCTCATCTGCGAGATCGCCAGCCAGCTGCCCGGGGCGAGGGCGTCCCGGTACGCCTTCAGCAGCCCTTCCGGGTCGTCGTCCGGCCCGACGAAGTGCAGCACCGCCGCCATGATCAGGCAGACGGGCTGCGAGAAGTCGATGAGGCGCTGCGTTTCCGGGGCCCGCAGCACGGACTTCGCGTCCCGCATGTCGGCCTGGACGATGCCCGCCCAGTCGGTCGCCACGCTCTCTTCGAGGATCAGCGTCGCGTGGGCGACGGCGACCGGCTCGTAGTCGACGTAGACGACCTTCGCGTCGTGGTCCTCGGGCAGCTCCGCCTCGACGACCTCGTGCACGTTGCCCGCCGTCGGCACGCCGGAGCCGAGGTCGACGAACTGGCGGATCCCGGCCCGCAGCGCCGCCCGCACCGCGCGGTTCATGAACTCGCGGTTCTGCTTCGACCCCGGGCGCACCAGGGGCCACTGCTGTTCCATGCGCCGGCCGAACTCGCGGTCCACGGCCCAGTTCTGGGTACCGCCCAGGTACCAGTCGTAGATCCGGGCCGCGGACGGCTTCTCGGTGTCGACACCTTCGGGCGCTCTCGGTGCGGAATCCCGCTGGTCGGTCACTTCAGGCTCCCCTCGCTGGCGGCGAGGTCAGCCTATAAGGCCTGCGCACCCACGGTAATCCTCCAGTAGTTCACCGAACAGCCGGTCGACGCTGCCAGTACGTCCACAGCGGGCGGTACCCCTGCGCGTACCAGAACGGCGTCGACAGCGGGTTCGCCGCGGCGTGGTGCAGCAGGACGACGTCGGCACCTTCCTCGTCGAGGACGTGGTGGGCGTGCGTCGCCAGCGCGGTGCCGACGCCGGACGACCGCGCCGCTTCCGCCACGGCCAGTGACGACAGGTAGCCCACGCGGGAAGCGGCCACGCGGCCGCTGATCCAGCCGGTTTCGCCCGGGTGCTGGACGCCCACCATGCCGAGCGGGCGGCCGTACAGCTCGGCGATCCACAACGGCGGCTCCGGCCGCTTCAGCTGCTCGGCGAGGTCCTTGGCCAGGATCTCCTCGACGCCGGTGCGCCAGTTCACCGTGCCGTACTGGGCGTCGTAGGAGTGCAGCTCCATGCCGAGCGCCACCGCCGTCTCGAGGTCGCCGGGCTCGGCGCGGCGGATCTTGACCCCGGGCGTTCCCAGCGGGGTCGCCGGGACCAGCCGCTGCGCGGGGCGGACCGCGACCACCCGCAGCGGGGCGAAGCCGTGGTGCAGCATTTCGCGCGCGCCGGCGGCGTCCCGGCTCGCGCGCGGCACGATCGCCGCCGTCTCGGTGTCACCCGGCTCGGCGACCGCGCGCAGATGTTCATCCCATCGGGTGAGGAGGGCGTCCAGCACGGCCGCCGGCTGCGGTCCGGCCAGCTGGACGTCGAGCCGGTGCTCGGTGAGCGCGCGCCACGGCGCGTTCGGGGCGTCGCGGTCGACCTGGACGCGGGAAGCGAGCCCGGACGCCGCCGAGCCGCCCGTCGCGACCTCCAGGACCACCGCGTTTTCCGCCGCTTCGAAGGGAGTAGATCCGGGGAGGAGGGAATCCACCGCCGCGAGCCGCGCCGCGTGCTCGGTGGCAATCACATCGCTGTGCATGGGCCCATTGAAGCGCTACCCGGGGTTCCGTGCGTACAGAACAGGCGGAGGTTCGTACACCCGGCGTTTCACCCCTTGGTCCACGCAGGTCAGCGCGTTCGAGGCATTGTTAACCCTGGGGTGATCTCCTACTGTCTCGAAAGGGACGCGGGTACGCCCTACGGGGTACGGTATGGCCCCTGTCCACACCCGAAGTCACGGATCAGCACCGGTGGACAAGCCGGGAGGGAAGGTCGGATGCCGGACACCAACGCCCACGGCGACGCCGTCGCGCAGGCGCAGCCCGGGCCGGGAGCCGCTTCCGGGACACCACCCGTCTCCGCCGAAGCCCGCACCGACGAGCGCCGGTTCCGCGTCTACACCTTCGCCGTCCTGAGCCTCGGGCTCGTCGCCGCCTTCGCGGTCGGCTCGTGGCTGCCGTTCCACTGGGACGACCGGCTGCTGTGGATCGCGCCCGTGCTCGCGGTCGCCTTCCTGCTCGCCGAACAGCTCGGCATCAACGTCGACGTCCGCAGCGGCATCTCGTGGACGATCTCCTTCACCGAGATTCCGCTCGTCATCGGGTTCTTCATCGCGCCGTTCGAGGTCGTGCTGGTCGCGCACCTGATCGCCGGCATCGGCACGCTGCTCGCCCGCAAGGTCGCCGGGCGCGTCCTCTACAACGCGGGCGCGTTCCTGCTCGAGATCACCGGCGCCTTCGCGGTCGCCGGGCTGGTGAAGTACCTCGTCGGCGCCGGGACGGGCGACAAGATCCCGTGGGTCGCGGCGCTGGCCGGGACCCTGACCGCGCCGCTGGTCAGCACGCTGCTCGCCCTGGCCGCGGTCCGCGTGCTGCGGCGCCGCATGCGGGTCAGCACCGCCGTGCGGCTCACCGGGCGGATCCTGGTCGTCGGCTTCGTCAACGCGTCCGTCGGCCTCTCCGGCTACCTCGTCATCTCCAGCACGCCCCAGGCGTGGCCGCTGGTGCTCGCCGTCTTCCTCGGCCTCACCGCGCTGTACTGGGCGTACTCCGACCTGCTGCGCGAGCAGCGGGACATGGAGGCGCTCTCGGACGTCAGCCTGATGGTCGCC
The DNA here is from genome assembly GCF_042881395.1 of Amycolatopsis sp. NPDC058278. Lineage (NCBI taxonomy): Bacteria > Bacillati > Actinomycetota > Actinomycetes > Pseudonocardiales > Pseudonocardiaceae > Amycolatopsis > Amycolatopsis sp. NPDC058278. Next base: position 5,534 of record NZ_JBHVXZ010000002.1, read on the forward strand.
CGCTCGGGCCAGCAGGCCGCGGCGCGCCCGGCCAGCCGCGCCGACGAGCTCGTCGGCGGCGTCGACGTCCGCGAATGGGCGACGATCGCCGAGCGCATCAAGGACCAGCTCGCCGCCGGCCGCGTCGTGCTGAGACTCCGGCTGGAACCGAAGGACACCATGCGGGTCGTGGTCGCGGGCGACGACCTGCCGGCCGCCGACCCCGCCGCCGACGACCCGCTGCTGCGGCTGCCCGGCGCGCACGTCCGGCACTTCCGGATCACCGAGGCCAACCCCGACGTCCGTGCGGCGCTGCTCGACCGCGGCGCGCAGGAGGCGCTCGTCGTCCCGCTGCGCAGCGCGAACCGGCTGCTCGGCGTCGTCGAGGCGCACGACCGGCTGTCCCGCTGGCGCGGGTTCGGCAAGTACGACGTCCAGCTGCTCGGCACGATGGCCAGCCACCTCGCGACGTCGCTGGACAACCGGCGGCTGCTGGCGACGCTGCGCCACGACGCCTACCACGATCCGCTCACCGGGCACCTCAACCGGCCGGGCTTCCGGCAGGTGGCGAAGGAACCGTTGCGGGACTTCGCGAACGCCGTCGTGCTGCGGATCGACCTCGACGTCTTCTCGACGGTCAGCGACGCGCTCGGCTACGCCTGGGCCGACCGGATGGTCGTCGCCGCCGGCCGCCGCATCCGCGACGCGCTCGGCCCCGACGTCCCGCTCGCCCGGCTCGAAGGCGCGTCCTTCGCGGCGCTGCTCGTCGGCTGCCCGCCGGAGGACGCCCACCGCGCGGCGGAACGGCTGCGCGAAGAGCTGTCGGCGCCTTATCCGGTCGACCGGCTGTCGGTCGAGGCGAACGCGATGATCGGCTACGCGACGACGTCCGCGGAAGAACCGGGCGACGTGGTCGACATCGAAGGCCTGCTGCAGCGCGCCGACGTCGCCGTCCGCGCGACCAAGGGCGGCGAAGAGGTCCGCGGCTACGTGCCGAGCATGGGCCAGATCTTCCTGCGCCGCTTCCAGATGGTGACGCAGTTCCGGCAGTCCCTCGAGGACGGCCAGGTCAGCGTGCACTACCAGCCGAAGATCACCCTGCCGAACCGCCAGGTGCAGGGCGTCGAGGCGCTGGTCCGCTGGGTGCACCCGGAGTTCGGCAGGCTCGGCCCGGACGAGTTCGTCCCGGCGATCGAAGCGGCCGGCCTGATCGGCGTCCTGACGGGTTTCGTGCTCGGCGAGGCGCTCAAGCGCTGCCGCAAGTGGCTCGACGAGGGCCTGCGGATCTCGGTCGCGGTCAACCTGTCGGTGCGCAACCTGGCCGACGAAGACTTCCCGAACAAGGTGGCCCGCGAGCTGGAGCACTACGGCATCCCGCCGGAGCTGCTGACGTTCGAGCTGACCGAGTCCGGCGTGATGTCCGACCCGCAGAAGGCGCTGCCGATCCTGCGGGAGCTGCACTCGCTGGGCATCACCCTCGCCGTGGACGACTTCGGGACGGGCTACTCGTCGCTGGCGTACCTGCGGCAGCTGCCGGTCGACCAGGTCAAGATCGACAAGAGCTTCGTCCTCGGGATGGGCACGGACCTCGGCGACCTCGCGGTGGTTCGGTCGATCGTCGAGCTGGGGCACTCGCTCGGGCTGACGGTGGTGGCCGAGGGTGTTGAGGAGGACGTGGCCCGCGACCAGCTCGAGGCGATGGGCTGTGACGTCGCCCAGGGTTACCTGATCTCGCGGCCGCTGCCGGAGGACCGCCTGGAGGCGTGGCTGCAGGCCCGGACCGCGCGCTCGCCCGGACGCCACTCCGAGACCGTGTTGACCCTCCTGACCTGAGGTTTTGTGCTAAGGGGACCCCGGTTGCACGGCCGGGTGAAGCGACTTGGTAATCTTTCCAAGTCCTCGCGAGAGGCCAGGCCCCTTTAGCTCAGTCGGCAGAGCGTCTCCATGGTAAGGAGAAGGTCTACGGTTCGATTCCGTAAAGGGGCTCACGACCTCAGCCGCGTCACGCCTGCGTGTCGCGGCTTGGGTCATGTAAGGGCGGTGTAGCTCAGTTGGCAGAGCAAGCGGCTCATAATCGCTGTGTCGCCGGTTCAAGTCCGGCCACCGCTACGCGGTAACGACGGGGCTGGCCCCCGGGACCTGAGAGAGAAGGAAACGCTGTGGCTGCCACCGACGTGCGACCCAAGATCACGCTGGCGTGCGAAGAGTGCAAGCACCGCAACTACATCACCAAGAAGAACCGGCGCAACAACCCGGATCGCCTGGAGATGAAGAAGTTCTGCCCGAACTGCGGTACGCACCGGACGCACAAGGAAACCCGCTGACGACGTAACGCGTTCACCAGCTTCGAGAAGCCGCCCTGGAACCACCCGGGCGGCTTCTTGCTGTTGGTAGCCTCGTCGGCGTGCCCTTGGACCAGTCGTTCGCCGGGCGGACTTATCCGCCGCAGACCAGTTACGAAGTGAGCCGGGAGAAGATCCGGGAGTTCGCCGACGCCATCGGCGACGCGAACCCGGTCTACCGCGACCCGGAGGCGGCCCGCGAAGCCGGTCACCCGGACGTGATCGCCCCGCCGACCTTCCTCACGATCATCAACCTCGCCTCGATCAACGCGATCGTCGCCGATCCCGAACTCGGCCTCGACTATTCGCGCATGGTGCACGGCGACCAGGGCTTCACCTACACGCGCCCGGTGCTCGCCGGCGACGTGCTCGAGGTGACCACCCACATCGACGCCATCATGGCCCGCGCGGGCAACGACTTCATCAACCTGCGCGCCGACATCACCGACGCCGCCGGCCAGAAGGTCTGCTCCACCCGCGCGCAGCTGGTGGTCCGAGGGGAGAACGCGTGAACACAGCTTACGGGGGTCCGGGTGGCGGAGCCCCCGGCCGGGGCGAAGCCCCGCATGTCACAGCTTACGGGGGTCCGGGTGGCGGAGCCCCCGGCCGGGGCGAAGCCCCGCCTGTCACAGTCGGCGACGAGCTGCCCGCCCTCGAGGTCCGGATCACCCGCGAGCAGCTGGTCCGCTACGCCGGGGCGGCGCTGGACTTCAACCCGATCCACTGGAACGAGACGTTCGCGAAGGACGTCGGCCTGCCGGACGTGATCGCGCACGGGATGCTGACGATGGCGGTGGCGGGCCGGGTGGTCACGGACTGGCTCGGCGACCCGGCCCGGCTGGTCGACTTCAGCGCTCGGTTCACCCGCCCGGTGGTGGTGCCGAACACGCCCGAGGGCGCGCTGGTGGAGATCACCGGGAAGGTCGCGGACGTCAAGGACGACGGCATCGCGCGGATCGACCTCGTGGTGAAGTTCGACGGCAAGACGGTGCTGGGGAAGCCGCAGGCCCTGGTCCGCCGCTGAGCCGGCCGGGGTGACGGGCGCGGCCGGCCGGCGACCGCGCCCGCCGCTACGGCAGCTTGAGCACCGCCAGCACCGCGTCGGCCATGCCCTGCTCCCCTCGGGCGTTCGGGTGGAGCGGGATGGCCGGCGAGGCGGGCAGCAGGCCCTCCACCCAGCGCTTGTCCGACGCCGAGCAGGCGTCGTGGCCCTTGCCGGGGGTGGCCGTGTCCGCGTAGCCCGCCCGGTGCGCGTCCGCCTGGTCCTCCAGCATCTTGTTCAGCTTGCCCAGCACACCGCGGAAGTACTCGATGTCGCCCGCGCCGAACGGCAGCGCCGGCCAGCAGCCGTTGCCGTCCGGGAGCACCGTCGGGTAGCCGACCACCACGACCTTCGCCTTCGGGGCCTTCTCGTGGATCCGGTCGAGGAGCGCGCCGACCTTCGGGGCCGTGGCGTCGATGCGCTCGGCCAGCTGGTCGTGGCCGCCGGCGGTCAGGCGGTCCCGGCACGGTGCGGAGTTCTGGTGCGTCGTCGCGCAGCTCGACGCGAACGCGATCAAGCCGATGTCGTTGCCGCCGATGCCCAGTGTCACCAGCGTCGTCTCCGCCGTCACCGCGTCCAGCTGCGGCGGGTTCGTGCCGTTTCCCGTCTTCTGCGCCTGGCTCAGGTGGTCCGTCGTCGCGCCGCTGCAGCTGACGTCGGCGAACTGGGCCGGCTTCAGCTTCGCCGAGACGAGGTGCGGGTAGTTGTCGTCCGAGCGGTCGCAGCCGGCCGGGGTCCCCGCCTGGCGCCCGGTCCGCGGCGACGACGTGTACGAATCCCCGAGGGCGACGTAGCGGCCGGAGCCGCCCCCGGTGTCCACGCCCTCCGGTGGCGCCGACGACGAGCCGTGCTGCCACTTGTAGTACCCGAAGGCCAGGAGCCCGACCACGAGCACGACCATCAGGCAGCCGCCACCGCTTTTCTTCGCCACTTCTCCGGTTCTACCGAACCCGCCGTCACTCCGGCCTAGTCAATCCGGGTGATCCGCTGCGCGAGCAGGTCGTTGACCAGTCCGGCGCCCGTCTCCGGGTCGTCCACGCTCACCAGCACGGTCCGGCCGTTCTCGAGGGCGAGCGCCAGCGCCGGGCCGCCGCGGACCTTGTACGCCGTCGTGCCGGTGACCGGGTTGAAGCGGAGACCGAGCCCGCCGTCGCCGAACGTCGAGAGCTCGCGCGCGGTCGCTTCGCGGATGCCGGCCAGCGCCAGGTGCCGCCACGGGAAGCCCAGGAGGCCGAAGCGGATCGTGACGCCCTTGGCGTCCACGGTCGCCGACAGCCGGTAGGTCAGCGCCGTCACCACCAGGCCGACCAGGGCGATCCACACGGCGGTCGGCCACGGGAGCCCGGCGGGCAGGAGCGCGATCGCCACCGGGATCAGCGCCAGCGCCCAGAGCATTGCCGGGTTCACCGCCCGGCTCGACCAGAACCCGCGCTGCCCGGGCCGGAGACCGACGCTCGGCCGGTGCCCCGGGGTCTCCCGGACCGGCGGCGCCGGCAGCCCGCCGACGAGTGCCGCCACCACCCCGATGACGGCCGCACCCAGCATCAAGGGCACGACGACGAGGCCGCCGCGGGCCGCGTGCCAGTCCGGGGCGTCGAGGTTCGCCACGAGCACGGAGAGCAGGACGGCGGCCGGCAGGGCGGCGAACCCGGCGCCCACCCCGACGGTCGGGCGCGGCAGCGGCCGTCCGCGGCGCAGCGCGGTGACCGCCGTCGTGGTGAGGAGCAGGACGGCGACGGCGCCGAGCCCCAGGCTCATGCCGGTGAACGCCCCGAGCGAGGAGTGGCCGTCCGGTGCGCTGCGCCAGTGCGTCGCGACGGGGTCGGGCAGCCGGTGCGTCCACGCGTTCTCGAGCGCACCCGCGACGGCGAGCGCGGCGCCCGGCAGCACGGCCGTGGCGAGCAGGACCCGGATCAGCTTGTTCATGAGTACTTCTCCTTCAACACCCCGGTGAGTTCGTCCAGGCCGACGCCTGTGCGCTTCGCCTCGCGGACCAGGTCCTCGGCCAGTTCGGCCAGCCGCGCCCGGGAGGACGCGCCGCCGATGACGACGGCGCCCCGGCGTCGCCGCAGGTCGATGAGGCCTTCGTCGCGAAGCAGCGCGTACGCCCGCAACACGGTGTGGACGTTGATCTCGAGGGCCGCGGCCAGTTCCCGGGCCGGTGGCAGCTGCTGGCCGGGAGCCGGACGGCCGTCGGCGAGGGACCGGCGCAGCGAGGCAGCCACCTGTTCGAAGAGCGGGACGGTGGAGCTCGGATCGATTTGAACGAGCATAGTTCTAACTATAATAGAACAATGAGGGGCTGCGGGAGACGTGTGTCACACCGATGGGGGTCAGTTCGCGGTCGTGATCAGCTCGCCGGCGAGGTCCAGGGCGTGGTCGACGTCCTTCGCGACGTAGTGCAGGTCGACGAGCACCTCGGTGATGCCCAGCTCGCGGGCCACGTCGAGGCAGGGGAGGACGTCGGCGGCCGCCTCCACGGCGGTGCCCGGCCGCGGGTTGATCCGCAGCACGCGGCGCAGGGTGCCCGGGTCGCGGCCGGCCTTGTCGGCCGCGGCGAGCGCGACCGACCAGAGGCCGGTCAGGTACTGCTCCGGCATCCAGCCGGCGAGCCAGCCGTCCGCGCGGCGTCCCACCCGGGCCAGCGCCGGCGGCGAGAACCCGCCGAGCAGCACCGGCGGGTGCGGGTCCTGCGCCGGGCGCAGGCCGACCGTCGACGGCGCGATCCGCCACTGCGGGCCCTCGTGCTCCGCGGGGTCGCCGGTCCACAGTGCGTCGAGCGCGTCGAGCAGGTCTTCGAGCCGCCGGCCCCGGCCCGCCCACGGCACCCCGGTGGCGAAGTACTCCTCGCGCAGCCAGCCGAGCCCGAAGCCGACGTCCAGCCGTCCCGAGCTGGCCAGATCGAGCGACGTCAGCGCCCGGGCGAGCAGCACCGGGGAATACACCGGGCCGGTCAGCGCGCTCATCCCCAGGCGGGCCGTGCGGGTCACCGCGGCCGCGGTCGCCAGCGTCGTGAACGGGTCGGCGAAGGTCTCGAACTCTCTGGGGTACGGGTGCTCCGGCGTCCCGCCGCCCGGGTAGAGGTCCGACGGCTCCAGCGGCGTCAGGATCCGGTCGCCCACCCAGAGCGAGGCGAAGCCGAGGTCCTCCGCGGCCGTCGCGAAGCGCGCCACGGCGGCGGGGTCGGCGAGGGCGCCGTACTGGGGCAGCGCGAGACCGAGCTGTGTCCCGCTCACCGGCGGGCACCCGCCGACCGGGGGGTGGTCGTCATGGCGGACATCCTGGCATGATCGTGAGGTCGGCGGGGAGTTTTCCGCAGGCCGGCCGGGGTGCGGTGGTCGATCGGGGGGCGCGGTTGCGGGCTCCCGCGAGGCTTGCCGTAGACTTCGGGACTTGGAACGCACTACGGTCATCCCCGCCTGGATGGTGGGGACGATGGAATGCGTCCTCCGGGGCTCCGAGCTATCGGGGCTCCACAGGGGTGTAGCTCAATTGGCAGAGCAGCGGTCTCCAAAACCGCAGGTTGCAGGTTCAAGTCCTGTCACCCCTGCGTAACGGAACTGGTGGAGCGGAGGAGTGGTCGTGAGCGACAGCGACGCCAGCGGCGGCGAGCAGGAGCAGGACGGCGCCGGGCAGAAGCCCGAGAGCCCGTCCCGTCCCGTGACAGCTGCCGCCCGGCGTGAGCGCCGTGCGACCGCTCGCCCGGCGGGGAAGTCCGCGGCACGTGCGGACGACAAGACCCGTCCGGCCGGGAAGTCGGGGGAGAAGACCGCCCCGGACGCGAAGGGCGCTCCGACTCCGAAGCGGGACCAGAAGCCGAAGAAGGCCTCCGTGTTCGCGCGGCTGGTGCGCTTCATCCGCGAGGTCTGGGCGGAGCTGCGCAAGGTCATCTGGCCCAACCGCAAGCAGATGGTCACCTACACCGTGGTCGTGCTCGTCTTCGTGGTGTTCATGGTGGGCCTGGTGAGCGTGCTCGACCTGGCATTCAAGTGGGGCATCGGCAAGATCTTCGGCTGACGCGCCCCGGCGCGCGCCGAATGGGGCCCAGGTCCCGGCCTTGGCCCGCAATGATCAACTGAGAGGACGGAACGTGACCTCCGACAACGGCACAGCAGCCGGTCACGACCTGACCGAGCTTTCCGACGAGCAGGTGCACGCGGCACTCGGTGACGAGGAGTCCGCGCACCTCGAGCCCGTCGACGTGTCGGACTCCGAGGTCGACGACGCCGAATCCGGTGCCGACGCCGCAGCTTTCGCCGACGAGGACGACGACGTGGCTCCGGCCGACGCGGCCGAGGCCGAAGCCGAGCCCGCCGCGGACGACGAGGACCCGGTCGCCAAGCTGCGCTCCGAGCTGCTCGCCGCGCCCGGCGAGTGGTACGTCGTGCACTCCTACGCCGGGTACGAGAACAAGGTGAAGACCAACCTCGAGACCCGGACCCAGACCCTGGACGTCGAGGACTACATCTTCCAGATCGAGGTCCCGACCGAAGAGGTCACCGAGATCAAGAACGGCCAGCGCAAGCAGGTGCAGCGCAAGGTGCTGCCCGGCTACATCCTGGTCCGGATGGACCTGAACGACGCCTCGTGGAGCGCGGTGCGCAACACGCCCGGTGTCACCGGGTTCGTCGGCGCCACCTCGCGGCCGTCGCCGCTGACCGTGGACGAGGTGCTGAAGTTCCTCGCCCCGAAGGTCGAGAGCGACGCCCCCGCGAAGGCGGGCAAGGGCGAGTCCACCGCGACCGCGGCCCCGCTCGGTGGCCCGGCCGTCGAGGTCGACTTCGAGATCGGCGAGTCGGTCACCGTCATGGACGGCCCGTTCGCGACGCTGCCGGCGACGATCTCCGAGGTCAACATCGACGGGCAGAAGCTGAAGGTCCTGGTGTCGATCTTCGGCCGGGAGACCCCGGTCGAGCTGTCGTTCAACCAGGTCTCCAAGATCTGACGGCCGCCCGGTCGGCCGCAGTTCCCGCGTCCACGGCAGGTACGCGGGGGACGTAGTACAGGACAGGAAAAGAAATGCCACCCAAGAAGAAGAAGCTTGCGGCGATCATCAAGCTGCAGATCAAGGCGGGTGCGGCCAACCCCGCGCCGCCGGTCGGCCCCGCGCTGGGTCAGCACGGCGTCAACATCATGGAGTTCTGCAAGGCCTACAACGCCGCGACCGAGTCGCAGCGCGGGGACGTCGTCCCGGTCGAGATCTCCGTGTACGAGGACCGGTCGTTCGACTTCAAGCTGAAGACGCCGCCGGCCGCGAAGCTGCTGCTGAAGGCCGCGGGCGTGGAGAAGGGCTCCGGCGAGCCGCACAAGACCAAGGTCGCCAAGGTCACTTGGGACCAGGTCCGCGAGATCGCCAAGACCAAGGAGACCGACCTCAACGCGCACGACATCGACCAGGCCGCGAAGATCATCGCCGGCACTGCTCGGTCGATGGGCATCACGGTCGTCGACGCCTGACGTTCGCAGCAATACCCGTGGGAGAGCCAAGTGCTGGCTCTGACACCACACTGATCCGTTTTTGAAGTAAGGACAGAAGCATGACCAAGCACAGCAAGGCTTACCGCCAGGCTGCGGAGCTCATCGACAAGGCGCGGCTGTACGCGCCGCTCGAGGCCGCGAAGCTGGCGAAGGAAACCTCCAAGACCAAGATGGACGCGACCGTCGAGGTCGCGATGCGTCTCGGTGTGGACCCCCGCAAGGCCGACCAGATGGTCCGCGGCACCGTGAACCTGCCGCACGGCACCGGTAAGACCGCCCGCGTCATCGTCTTCGCCGTCGGCGACAAGGCCGCCGAGGCCGAAGCCGCCGGCGCGGACGCGGTCGGCACCGACGAGCTGATCGAGCGCATCCAGGGTGGCTGGCTCGACTTCGACGCCGCGATCGCGACGCCGGACCAGATGGCCAAGGTGGGCCGCATCGCCCGCATCCTCGGCCCGCGTGGCCTGATGCCGAACCCGAAGACCGGCACGGTGACCCCCGCGGTCGAGAAGGCCGTGAAGGACATCAAGGGCGGTAAGATCAACTTCCGCGTTGACAAGCAGGCCAACCTGCACCTGGTGATCGGCAAGGCTTCCTTCGACACCGAGAAGCTGGTCGAGAACTACGCCGCCGCGCTGGACGAGATCCTCCGCGCCAAGCCGTCGTCGGCGAAGGGCCGTTACCTGAAGAAGGTCACCTTCACCACCACGATGGGCCCGGGCATCCCGGTCGACCCGCTGCGGACCCGCAACCTCCTCTCCGAGGAAGCTGCAGTCTGAGTCTGAGATCACCAGAAAGGGCGTCCCCGCTTGCTGCGGGGGCGCCCTTTCTTCGTGTCTTATTGACAGCATGCCGACTTTCGCGTCGTTCGACGGGCTCCGGTTGCACTACACGGTGTGGGAGGGCGACGGCGCCCACCGCCCGGTGCTGCTGCAGCACGGTTTCGCCGCGGACACGAACGCGAACTGGATCTCCACGGGGGTCGTCGCCGCCCTGCGTTCGGCCGGCTTCACGGTGATTTCGCTGGACGCCCGCGGCCACGGCCGCTCCGAAAAGCCGCACGACGAGTCCCGCTACACCGAGGACGCGATGGCGCGGGACGTCTCGGCCCTGCTCGACGAGCTGGGCCTCGACGAGGTCTCGATGGTCGGCTACTCGATGGGCGCGATCATCGCGCTGACGGTGACGGCGGCGGACAAGCGCATCCGCTGCCTGGCCACGGGCGGCGTCGGTTCGGGCATCGTCGACTTCGGCGGCGTGGACCTGCGCGTGCTGAAGCCGGCCGACATCGCCGTGGCACTGCTGGCGGAGGACCCCGCGTCGGTGCCGCCGTCGGGGGTCCCGTTCCGTCTGCTGGCCGACGCGGTGGGCGGCGATCGCCGGGCGCTGGCGGCGGTGGCGTCGGCTTCCCGGCAGGGGCGCCTGGACCTGTCGGCGATCGGGGTGCCGACCCTGGTCCTGGCGGGAGAGCAGGACCAGCTGGCAGCCGAGCCGGAAAGACTGGCGGCGGCGATCGCGGGGGCAAGACTGGTCCGCATCCCGGGCGACCACATGACGGCGGTGATGTCACCGGCGTTCGCGGAGGCCGTGGTGTCGTTCCTGTCGGCTCCGCACCCGCGCTAGCGGCTGGTCGGTGTCGGCGGCAGGCAGGGCGTGGGCTCGTTGGTGTGCTCGACGATCAGCCACTGGCCCTTCGGCACCTTCGCCACGGTGAACGCGCCGAGCGCAGGGCCGCCTTCGATGCCGAACTGGCACGAGCTGATCGTGAACCGGTCGCCGGGAATCGGTTCCGAGACGTACGACGGCATCGATTCGGCGTACTTGTTCTTGTTGGTGACCTTGCGGTTCAGCTCGTGCACGGCGACCTGGCAGTCCGCGTAGCCCAGGTCCTGGGCGAACTTCTGCTGGATCGGCTCGTCCATCCGCCCGCACGCCTGCGGCACGAGGTTCTGCGCGATGGCGTCGTAGACCTCGCGGACGGCTTCGTACGGGCTCGTCGAAAGAATGTGGTTGGTCTGGTACTTCCCGCCGCCCTCCTGGGCGAGCTGGGCGGAGGTCTTGCCCGAGTCGTTGGGGAAGAAGTGGTTGTACAGCCACGTGCCGGCGATCGCGAGGAGGATGAACGCCAGCACCCAGGCGATGACCTTCTTGCCGAGCCAGGTGACCCACTTCGGTGCCCGGCGGCGCTCGACCGGGACCAGCTGGTAGCCCGGTGGGATCACCGGGGGCTGGGACGCCGGCGCCTGGACGACGCCCGTGTCGGGCGTGGGGGCCGGCTGGGTGCCCTGCTGGGCCTGGGTGAAGCGCAGGTAGTCCTGGAACTGCTGGAACTGGCGGAACTGCTCCAGCTCGGCCGGGTCGGCCGGTGGCTCGGCGGGTGCGCCGGACGGCTGGGGGAGCGCGGGCCTGCCGTGGCCCGCGGTGGGCGTGTTCGGGCCCGCCGGTTCGATCTCCGCGCCCGGCTTTCCGTCATCGCGCTGCTCCGCCACGTCACCATGATGCCCCCCGAAGCGACGGCCGGAACCCCCAGGCGTCCTAAACGCAGGTCAGGGCCGGGGGTGCGAACGGCCCTCCGAACCCGTCGCGTACACTTGACGATGGTTCTACCGAAGACCGCTGGTTTTCCCCGCCCCAACGGGGAACGAAGGTCCCGCACTCGCCGGGCGGCCCGCGCAGGAGGAACGAGGCTCCGGCACGTATGCCGGAATGACGCCCCGCGCCTGTCTGCGCGAGGGCGTTTCGTCGTTTCGGGGGCCCCTCGATGCCAGTGGAAACACTAGCCAAGAGAGGAGGCGACCATGGCGAAGCCCGACAAGGTGGCGGCCGTCGCCGAGATCGCGGAGAGCTTCCGCACCAGCTCGGCCACCGTCGTTACCCAGTACACCGGCCTCTCCGTGTCCCAGCTGTCCCAGCTGCGCCGCGCTCTCGGCACCAGTGCCAAGTACCGGGTCGCGAAGAACACCCTCGTCAAGCGTGCCGCCGAGGACGCTGGCGTCCAGGGGCTCGAGGACCTGTTCGTCGGCGCGACCGCCATCGCCTTCGTCGAGGGTGAAGCGGTCGACGCCGCCAAGGCGCTTCGCGACTTCGCGAAGGACAACAACGCGCTTGTGATCAAGGGCGGCTACATGGACGGCAAAGCGCTGTCCGTGGACGAGATCAACCGGATCGCCGATCTCGACAGCCGTGAGGTCCTGCTCGCCAAGGCGGCGGGCGCGTTCAAGGCGAAGCTGTCCCAGGCCGCCGCGCTGTTCCAGGCGCCGGCGTCCCAGGTCGCCCGCCTGGCTGCCGCGCTGGAGGAGAAGCAGCGCAACGCCGCCGGTACCGAAGCAGCCGAAGCACCCGCCGAGAGCTGAACCACCCCCCACCCCGAACGTCTAGTTCGTTTTTCTGAGAGGAAGCCATCATGGCGAAGCTGAGCACCGCCGAGCTGATCGACGCCTTCAAGGAGCTGACCCTCCTCGAGCTGTCCGAGTTCGTGAAGGAGTTCGAAGAGGTCTTCGACGTGACCGCCGCCGCGCCGGTCGCCGTCGCCGCCGGCCCGGCCGCCGCCGCTGCCGCCCCGGTCGAGGAGCAGGACGAGTTCGACGTCGTCCTCGAGGGCGCCGGCGACAAGAAGATCCAGGTCATCAAGGTCGTCCGCGAGGTCGTCTCCGGTCTGGGCCTGAAGGAGGCCAAGGAGCTGGTCGAGGCCGCTCCCAAGGCCCTCCTGGAGAAGGTCGACAAGGAGGCCGCCGAGGCCGCCAAGGAGAAGCTCGAGGCCGCGGGCGCCAAGATCTCCATCAAGTGATTCCGGGCGCGCCAGCGCCTGTGCACCACCTCGAGAAGGGGCGGGCATCCACGCGGATGTCCGCCCCTTCCGTTTTGCCGGAAAGTGCCCGGATGTTGCGACGGCGAGCTCCGACGCGACTTGATGACCATGACCGACCCCGAGCACCTCGAGCTCCTCGCCCAGCAGCTGACCGGCCGCACACCCCTGCTCACGCTCTCGCCGGCGGCCGTGGCCGCGCCCTTGCTGGTACTGCTGGTCGTGGCCGCCTTGACCCTGCTCGCGGCGGTCCACTGAGGCCGGTCCCCTAGGACCGCTGTCCGAATGGCCCCGAGCCCCTAAAACGCGGGTACGGGGCCACGCAGCTCTGCGCCGTTGCCCCGTTTGGGCTACCGTGCTGCCAGTTGGCGATCACGGCGGGGTGACGATGAACCCGGGGCTGGCCAGAAAAGAAAACTGGTGAGTAACCTGTTCGCACTCAGCTCGTTGCACCTGGTTGACGCGGGTTCGTGGGCGCCACCGGCCCACACTCGCCGCCGGCGTGGGTGGCAGGGTGTGGCAGCGGGCGCAATGACGCGGAACAGCTCCTGGAGGTGCGATGGGTGCCGAGGTGGTCATCGAAGGTCTGACGAAGTCCTTCGGTAAGCAGACCATCTGGCGGGACGTCACGTTGACGCTCCCCCCGGGCGAAGTGTCGGCCATGCTCGGCCCGTCAGGGACCGGCAAGTCGGTCTTCCTGAAGTCGATGATCGGGCTGCTCAAGCCCGACCGCGGCCGCTGCATGATCAACGGTGTCGACATCGTCACCTGCTCCGAGCACAAGCTGTACGAGATCCGGAAGCTCTTCGGCGTCCTCTTCCAGGACGGCGCGCTGTTCGGCTCGATGAACCTCTACGACAACGTGGCCTTCCCGCTGCGCGAGCACACGAAGAAGTCCGAGACGGAGATCCGCCGGATCGTGCTCGAAAAGCTGGACATGACCGGTCTGAACGGCGCCGACAAGAAGCTGCCGGGCGAGATCTCCGGTGGGATGCGCAAGCGCGCCGGCCTGGCCCGTGCCCTGGTGCTCGACCCGGAGATCATCCTGGTCGACGAGCCGGACTCGGGTCTCGACCCGGTCCGCACCACCTACATCTCGCAGCTGTTCCTCGACGTCAACGCCCAGATCGACGCGACGTTCCTGATCGTCACCCACAACATCAACCTGGCCCGCACGGTGCCGGACAACCTGGGCATGCTCTTCCGCAAGGAACTGGTCATGTTCGGCCCGCGCGAGGTGCTGCTGACCAGCGAAGAGCCGGTCGTCAAGCAGTTCCTCAACGGCAAGATGCAGGGCCCGATCGGCATGTCCGAGGAGAAGGACAGCGCCCAGATGGCCGCCGAGCAGGCGATGTTCGAGGCCGGGCACCACGCGGGCGGGGTCGAGGACATCAGCGGGGTGCCGCCGCAGATGCAGACGACGCCGGGCGTGCCCACCCGGATGGGTGCCGTCCGCCGCAAGGACCGCGTCATGGAGATCATGCACCGGCTGCCGCCGGCCGCGCAGGAAAGCATCATCGAGTCGCTGAGCCCGGAGGAGCAGCGCCACTACGGTGTGCGGCCGCACCGCGGGCAGCCGCAGCAGGTCGGCGCCCGCCCGCAGGGTGACGGCGTCCCGAACCAGCACCACGGGCAGCTGCCCGCCGACCAGGTGGCGCGCATCCCGGGCGGCGGGCAGCCGCCGAGACAGGGCACGCACCGCGTGCCACCACGCGACAACGGGCCAGGTGGCCGGTGAGTTCTCCCGCAACACAGGCGAAGATCCCCGGGATCGGCATGCTCCGCGAGACCGGGAACCTGTTCGCTCTCGGCCTGGACATCGTCCGCGGCCTGTTCCAGCGCCCGTTCCAGCTGCGGGAGTTCATCCAGCAGTCGTGGTTCATCGCGAGCGTGACGATCCTGCCGACGGCCCTGGTGGCCATCCCGTTCGGTGCCGTCATCTCGCTGCAGTTCGGGTCGCTCGCCCGCCAGCTGGGCGCGCAGTCCTACACCGGCGCGGGCTCCGTGCTCGCCACCGTGCAGCAGGCCAGTCCGCTGGTCACCGCGCTGCTGGTGGCGGGCGCGGGCGGCTCCGCCGTCTGCGCCGACATCGGCGCCCGGACCATCCGCGAAGAGATCGCCGCCATGGAGGTCCTCGGCGTCTCCGCGGTCCAGCGGCTGATCGTGCCGCGCACCCTGGCCATGATGCTGGTCGCGCTCCTGCTCAACGGCATGGTCAGCGTCATCGGCGTGCTCGGCGGCTACTTCTTCAACGTCGTGCTGCAGGGCGGGACGCCGGGCGCCTACCTGGCGAGCTTCTCCGCCCTCGCGCAGCTGCCCGACCTCTGGGTCGGTGAGCTCAAGGCGCTGATCTTCGGGTTCATCGCCGCCGTCGTCGCGTCCTACCGGGGCTTGAACCCCTCCGGCGGCCCGAAGGGCGTCGGGGACGCGGTGAACCAGTCGGTGGTCATCACGTTCCTGCTGCTGTTCGTCGTGAACTTCGTGATCACCCTGATCTACCTGCAGATCGTGCCCGGAAAGCTGGACTAGCGCCATGACGTTCCTCCAGGGCGCTAAACGCGTCGTCAACCGACCCCTCCAGACGCTGGACACCCTCGGTGACCAGATGTCGTTCTACGGCCGCGCGCTGCTGTGGACCCCGCGCACGCTGCGCCGCTACACCAAAGAGGTCCTCCGGCTGCTGGCCGAGGTGAGCTTCGGCTCCGGCTCGCTGGCCGTCATCGGCGGCACGGTCGGGGTGATGGTCGGCCTGACCCTGTTCACCGGTGTCCTCGTCGGCCTCCAGGGCTACTCGGCGCTGAACTCGATCGGGACGTCGGCCTTCACCGGCTTCCTGACCGCGTTCTTCAACACCCGCGAGATCGCCCCGCTGGTCGCCGGGCTCGCCCTGAGCGCCACCGTCGGCGCCGGGTTCACCGCCCAGCTCGGCGCGATGCGGATCTCCGAGGAGATCGACGCCCTGGAAGTCATGGGCGTGCCGAGCCTGCCGTACCTGGTCACGACGCGGATCATCGCCGGGTTCGTCGCGGTCATCCCGCTCTACATCATCGGCCTGCTGAGCTCGTACCTCGCGTCGAGACTGGTCGTCATCTACATCTACAACCAGTCGGCCGGCACCTACGACCACTACTTCGACTTGTTCCTGCCACCGCAGGACGTGCTCTATTCGTTCATCAAGGTGCTGCTGTTCAGCGTTCTGATCATCCTGTCGCACTGCTACTTCGGGTACCGGGCGACCGGTGGCCCGGCCGGTGTCGGCGTCGCGGTCGGCAAGGCCGTGCGGCTGTCCATCGTCACGGTGTCGATCATG
Source organism: Amycolatopsis sp. NPDC058278 (assembly GCF_042881395.1). Taxonomy (NCBI): domain Bacteria; kingdom Bacillati; phylum Actinomycetota; class Actinomycetes; order Pseudonocardiales; family Pseudonocardiaceae; genus Amycolatopsis; species Amycolatopsis sp. NPDC058278. The sequence continues at coordinate 21,490 of NZ_JBHVXZ010000002.1, forward strand.
AACTTCTTCATCGGGTTCGCCATCTGGGGAACCGACGTCACGGTAAGGATCGCGGGATGAGGACGCTCCGACGCAGGCTGCTCGGCCTGCTGCTCATCGCCGTGATGGTCGGCGGGGTGGCGCTGTCCATCGCGCTCTACGACAAGGCGTTCACGCCGGTCGTCACGGTCAAGCTGCAGGCCGACAAGGTCGGCAACCAGCTGATCAGGCAGTCCGACGTCAAGGTGCGCGGGCTGATCGTCGGCTCGGTGCAGGACATCGTCGCCTCCGACCACGGCGCCGAGCTGACCCTGGCGCTGCAGCCGGAGTCCGCGAAGCTCATCCCGGAGAACGTCTCGGCGCGGTTCCTGCCCAAGACGCTCTTCGGCGAGCGGTTCGTCTCGCTGGAGATCCCGAAGGACCCGTCGGCGAAGACCCTCGCCAGCGGGGACGTCATCCCGCAGGACCGCACGTCGAGCGCGGTCGAGCTGGAGCAGGCGTTCTCCCACCTGATGCCGGTGCTGCAGGCGGTGCAGCCGCAGAAGCTGTCGGCGACGCTCACCGCGATCTCGACGGCGCTGCAGGGCCGCGGCGACCAGCTCGGCGACACGCTTTCGCAGCTGGGCACCTACATCGGCGAGCTGAACCCGCACGAGCCGGAGCTGCAGCACAACCTCAAGGCGCTCGCGGAGTTCTCCGACCACCTGAAGGACTCGGCCCCGGACCTGGTGCAGAGCCTGGACAACCTGAGCACGACGACCCGGACCGTGGTCGACGAGCAGCAGAACCTGTCGAACCTCTACGGCAGCCTGACCCAGGCCTCGGTGGACCTGCAGACGTTCCTGCAGAACAACAAGGACAACATCATCTCCCTCGTCGACACCGCCCGGCCGACGGCCGAACTGCTGGCGAAGTACGCGCCGGAGTACCCCTGCGTGATCTCCCAGATGGCCAAGAACGTGCCGCTGATCGACCAGGCGCTGGGCAAGGGCACCGACAAGCCCGGCCTGCACGCGACCATCGAAATCATCGTGCCGCGCGCGCCGTACCAGGCGGGCAAGGAAGAGCCGCGGTTCGACGACAAGCGCGGCCCGCGCTGCTACGACATCAAGGACATCCCGAAGCCGTTCCCGTCCGAGCCGCCGGACGGCGCGTTCAAGGACGGCACGCTGCACCAGGCCGCGCCGAAGAGCGCCGGCGAGGGCCTCAACCCGGCCAAGTTCAAGGCCGACGCGGCCGGCAACGGCGGCAGCGGTGGTGATCTGGCGTATTCGACGGCGGAGCAGGGCTTCCTGGCCGATCTCCTCGGCCCGCAGCTGGGCATGACCGCCGCGGACGTCCCGGGCTGGAGCTCGCTGCTCGTCGGCCCGCTGTACCGGGGTGCGGAGGTGACGGTCAAGTGAGGGGCCTGCTCGCGCCGCTGATCAAGCTCGGCATCTTCGTGGTGGTCACCGTGCTGTTCACGACGATCCTCGGGATCAGCATCGCCAACATCAACACCACCAGCACCAACGCCTACAAGGCCCGCTTCACCGACGCGACGCTGCTGCTGCCCAACGACGACGTCCGCATCGCCGGCGTCCGGGTCGGGCAGGTCAAGGACGTCAAGATCGTCGACAAGCGGCAGGCCGAGGTCGAGTTCGAGGTCGACGCCGGCCGGACGCTGCCGGCCGGGGTGACCGCGCAGATCAAGTTCCGCAACCTGGTCGGGCAGCGGTACGTCTCGCTCGGCGAGGGCGACGACAGCACCGGCAAGACGCTCAGCCCCGGCGGCACCATCCCGCTGGAGCGGACCACGCCGGCGCTGGACCTGACCGAGCTGTTCAACGGTTTCAAGCCGCTGTTCACCGCGCTCAACCCCGAGGACGTCAACAAGCTGTCCTACGAGGTCATCCAGGTCCTGCAGGGCGAGGGCGGCACCGTGGAGAGCCTGCTGTCGCACACGGCGTCGCTGGCCACCACGATCGCCGACAAGGACCAGGTGATCGGCGAGGTCATCGACAACCTCAACTCGGTGCTCGACACGGTCAACGCGCACACCCCGCAGCTCAACGACCTGATCATCAAGCTGCAGCAGCTGGTGTCCGGGCTGGCCGCCGACCGCAAGCCGATCGGCGACGCGATCGAGAGCCTCGGCACCCTCGCCCAGACCACGTCCGGGCTGCTCGGCGAGGTCCGCGAGCCGCTGAAGAACGACATCGACGCGCTCGGGAACCTGACGAGCGCCCTCAACAAGAACGAGCCGGAGCTGGAGCACTTCATCCAGTTCCTGCCGACCAAGGTGAGCACGCTGACCCGCACCGCGGACTACGGCTCCTGGTTCAACTTCTACGCCTGTGAGTTCTCCGGGAGCGTGAGCTTGCCGCCACTGATCAACGACGTGCCGATCCCCCTGGTGCCCCTCAACCGGGAGAGGTGCAAGGGATGAAGTCGTTCCAGAAGCGCAACCCCGTGCCGATCGCGCTGGTCGGGATCGTCGTGCTGGCGCTGGCCTTCACCGCCGCGCTCAACTCCGAAGACCTACCGGTGATCGGCGGCGGCACCACCTACAGCGCCGAGTTCAGCGAGGCGTCCGGGCTGCAGAAGGACAACGACGTCCGGATCGCCGGCGTCAAGGTCGGCAAGGTCAGCGACATCGAGCTCGACGGCGCGTCGGTGAAGGTGTCGTTCAAGGTCAAGGACGCCTGGCTGGGCGACCGGACCAGTGCCGCGATCAAGATCAAGACGCTGCTCGGGCAGAAGTACCTGTCGCTGGACCCGCAGGGCGAAGGCGCGCTGAACCCGGGCACCGGTATCCCGCGGGACCGGACGATGGCGCCGTACGACGTGCTCGACGCCTTCCGCGGGCTGTCCCAGACGGTCGACAACATCGACACCAAGCAGCTGGCGCAGAGCTTCGACACGATCTCGCAGACCTTCGCCCACACGCCGGAGGACGTGAAGGGCGCGCTCTCGGGGCTGTCGAAGCTGTCGGACACGATCGCCTCGCGTGATCAGCAGCTGTCGAACCTGCTGGCCAACACCCGCGAGGTGTCGCAGACCCTGGTCGACCGCGACGCCGAGGTGCAGAAGCTGCTCGACGACGGCAACGACCTGCTCGCCGAGCTGGCCAAGCGCGAAGACGCGATCACCGCGCTGCTGGACGGCTCCCGCCAGCTGGCCACGCAGCTGCAGGGGCTGATCGACGACAACGACAAGCAGCTCGACCCGGTGCTGACCCAGCTCGACCAGCTGACGTCGATGCTGCAGCGCAACCAGGACTCCCTGGCCGAGGGGCTCAAGAAGTTCGCGCCCTTCATCCGCGTCTTCACCAACACCATCGGCAACGGCCGCTGGTTCGACAACTACATCTGCGGCCTGGTCCTGCCGTCGTTCGGCCCGATCAACGAAGAGGGGTGCTACACGAAATGAGTGACACCCGCTTCGGAGTGGCCCTGACCAGGGGTTTCACCATCGCGATCGTGCTCGCGCTCGTCGTCGCCGGCGGGATCTGGTGGACCCTCAAGGACGCCGGCCGCAACCACCTGACCGCGTACTTCGCCGGCGCCGTCGGCCTGTACGAGGGCAACAGCGTGCGGATGCTCGGCGTCGACATGGGCACGGTCACCAAGATCACCCCGATGGGCAACCAGGTGAAGGTCGACTTCGAGTACGACCGCTCGGTCGCCGTCCCGGCCGACGCGAAGGCGCTCATCGTGGCGCCGTCGCTGGTGTCGGACCGCTACGTCCAGCTGGCCCCGGCCTACACCGGCGGCCCGCGCATCTCCGACGGCGCGGTCATCGGCCTCGACCGCACCGAGGTGCCGCTGGAGGTCGACCAGCTGGCGGCCAGCCTGGCCCGGGTCAGCGAGACCCTCGGCCCGAACGGCGCCAACAAGTCCGGGTCGCTGTCGAACCTGCTGAACACCGCGGCGGCCAACGTCGACGGCAACGGCCAGGCCCTGCACGACACGATCACCAAGCTCGGCCAGGCGGCCGGCACGCTGTCGGGCAACAAGGACGACCTGTTCTCCACCGTGGAGAACCTCGGCAAGTTCTCGCAGACGCTGGCCGACTCCGACAAGCAGGTCCGCACCTTCGAGGGCAGGCTCGCCGACGTCAGCGGCTACCTGGCGTCCGAAAAGGACAACCTGGCCGCGACCGTGCAGCAGCTCGGCACGACCCTGACCGCGGTGCAGGCGTTCATCGACGCCAACCACGACCGGCTGAAGTCCAATGTGGACAAGCTGGCCGGCATCACCAAGGTGCTCGTCGACCAGCGCAGCTCGCTCGCCGAGATCCTGGACGTCGCCCCGGTCGGCCTGAGCAACCTGGTCAACACCTACAACGGCTCGGCCGGCACGCTCGACGCCCGGCCGAACCTCAACGAGCTGACCCAGCCGCCGCTGGTGATGATCTGCCGGCTGCTCAAGCAGGTCGGCACCAACAGCATCCCGGACGTGCTCGGCAACGCCTGCGAGAGCATCGCCGGCGTGGTCGACAAGGTGATCCCGCTGCCGTCCGTGGCGCAGACCGTGCAGGCCCTGCAGTCCGGTCAGCTGCCGCCCTTGCCGCTGCCCATCGCCGGGCAGCTCTACGGAGGTGGCCAGTGAAGAAGCTACTGATCGCCGGGGCCCTGGCCACGGCGTCCGCGCTGGTCCTGTCCGGGTGTGCGTTCAAGGGCATCTACGACCTGCCGCTGCCCGGTGGCGCCGACCTCGGCGACCACCCGTACACGGTGAACGTCGAGTTCCGGGACGTGCTCGACCTGACCCCGCAGGCCGGGGTGAAGGTCGACGAGGTGCCGGTCGGCCGGGTCGAGAACGTCGGGCTCACCAAGGACGGCTGGCACGCGCTGGTCACGCTGCGGGTCAACGGCGGCATCAAGCTGCCGGCCAACGCGATCGCCAACGTGAAGCAGTCCAGCCTGCTCGGTGAGAAGTACGTCGAGCTGGCTTCGCCCGGCGACGACCAGGCCCGCGGCAAGCTCGCCGACAACGCGACCATTCCGCTGGCCCGCACGAACCGCAGCGTCGAGGTCGAAGAGCTGCTCGGCGCGCTGTCCCTGCTGCTCAACGGCGGTGGCGTCGACCAGCTGAACACCATCACCAAGGAGCTCAACAACGCCACGTCCGGCCGCGAGCCGGACATCAAGGCGTTGCTGGACAACGCGAACCAGCTGGTGACGAACCTCGACAAGCAGTCGAAGAACATCACCCGGGCCATCGACGGGCTGAACCGGCTCTCCTCGACCCTCAACGGCCAGAAGGACAAGCTGGTCGGCGCGGTCGACAACCTCGGGCCCGGGCTCGGCGTGCTGGAGCAGCAGCGCGGCCAGCTGGTCACCATGCTGCAGGCGCTGGACAACCTCTCCGGTGTCGCCATCGACACGGTGAACAAGTCGCAAAAGGACCTCGTCGCCGACCTGAAGGCGCTGACGCCGACGCTGCAGAAGCTCGGCGAGGCGGGCAACGACCTGCCGAAGGCGCTGGAGATCCTGCTGACGTTCCCGTTCAGCGACCAGGCCGTCAACGGCGTCAAGGGTGACTACTTCAACCTGTTCGCGAAGGTGGACCTGAACCTGAAGACCGTCGTCGAGAACCTGGGCAACAGCCGGCAGAACGCCCTGGCCGGGCAGCTGCCGCTGGCCGGCCTGACCGGCGGGGTCCAGGGCACGCCGGCCAACCAGCCGCCACCGCTGCCGATCCCCGGCACGGGGCAGCAACAGTCGAAGCCGGGCCTGGGCAACCTCTTCGGGCTCCTGCCGGGAGGTGCGGGCTGATGCTGATCCGCCGGACGAAGATCCAGCTGATCGCCTTCGTGGTGATCTCGGTCGTCGCGATCGTCTACGCGCTGATCCGGTTCGCCGGGCTCGGCAGCGTGTTCGGCAACGACGGCTACACGGTGAAGCTGCAGCTCAACGAATCGGGCGGCATCTTCACCAACGCCGAAGTTACCTACCGCGGCTACAACATCGGCCGCGTCGGCGAGATGCGGCTGACCCAGACCGGGCTCGAAGCCGACCTGAACATCGACCCGTCGGCGCCGAAGGTGCCCGCGGACCTCGACGCCGTCGTCGCCAACCGGTCGGCCGTCGGTGAGCAGTACGTCGACCTGCGGCCCAAGGCCGACCAGGGCCCGTACCTCGCGGCCGGCTCGGTGATCCCGGCGGCCAAGACGACCACGCCGGTCAGCACCGACCGGCTGATCGGCGACCTCGACACGCTCGCCGCGTCGGTCCCGGTCGACTCGCTGCGCACGGTCGTCGACGAGTCCTACGACGCCTTCCGCGGCACCGGCGGTGACCTGCAGAAGCTGCTGGACACCGCGCGCAGCTTCACCACGACGGCGCAGCAGTACCTGCCGCAGACGATCCAGCTGCTGGACGCCGGCGGCCAGGTGCTCGACACGCAGAACGCCGAGGCGGCGAACTTCGCCTCGTTCAGCAAGAGCCTCAACGAGCTCACCGGCACGCTGAAGAACTCCGACGGCGATCTGCGCAAGCTCATCGGCGTCACGCCGCAGGTGGCGTCCCAGATCAGCCAGGTGCTGGCCGAGTCCGGCCCGGGCCTGGGCGCGCTGACGGCGAACCTGCTCACCACGGCCAACCTGACCGTGACCCGCCTCGACGGGATCGAGCAGGGCCTGGTCACCTACCCGGCGCTGGCGGGCGCGGCGAGCAGCGTGGCGCCCGGCGACGGCACCGCGCACCTCGGCTTGGTGCTCAACCTGTTCAACCCGCCGGCCTGCACGAAGGGGTACCTCCCCTACTCGAAGTACCGCCCCGGGAACGACCTCTCGGCGAAGCCGGCGAAGGAAGACGCGTACTGTGCCGAACCGAAGGGCAGCCCGATCAACGTCCGCGGTTCGCAGAACGCGCCGTACGGCGGGGTGCCGGTCGCGCCGTCCGACAGCGACGTCTCGGCCAACGCGAACCGGCCGGCCGAAGAGCTGGCCGAGGAGCGGAACACCCGGGGTGTGCCGGGCATCGTCGGCAGCCCCGGCGTCAGCCTCACCAGCCTGGGCTCGCTGCTCGGCCTGACCTGACGCGGATTTTGACGACCGTTACCTACCCTGGAGTGTCATGAGCACGGACGAGCCGGCCGCCACGGCAGTGGAGGAGGAGTCCTCCCCGAGGCTGCCGAAGGACCCCTCGCGGACCCTGGTGCTCGGCGCCGCGGCACTGGCACTGGCCGGCCTCATCGCGGCGGCGATCTTCGGCGTCCAGTGGTGGATGGCCGAGAACGACGACAACGCCGGCCTGGCGGCGTCGCGTGAGGCCGTGGTCAAGGCGGGCACCAACGCGCTGAAGGCCTACACCGAAGTCGACTACAACGACCTCGACGGCTTCTTCGCCCGGCAGAAGGCCGTGTCGGACGACAAGATGGCGCAGCAGATCGACCAGTCGGCGCCCACCTTCCGCAAGGCGCTGGCGGACGCCAAGACGAAGGTCACCACGGACGTCCAGGACGTCGCCGTCGAGGAGCTGGACGACCACGAAGGCAAGGCCAGCTTCCTCGCCGCCATCGCCACCACCGTCACCCAGGGGGACAAGAGCAGCGCGAAGCCGTTGCGCCTCGAAGTCTCGATGACCCGGGTGGGCGATGATTGGAAGCTGTCCGGCATCGACAGCGTCCCCCTCGTCGCGGCCGGCCAGTGAGGCTTATTCTGGTCAGCCCGGCGCACCCCGCAGGCGGCCGCCTGACCAGCAGTTACCTTGCGCCGGGCGACGGCTGAATAAGCCTCACTAGCGTTAGCCAGAAGGAGCCCGTTGTGCCCCCCTCCCGCCGCCAGCCGCCGCGCAGCACCCCGTCGCCGTCGCGGCGTCCCCGCGTGGCCGGTCTGCGCAAGCCCCCGACGGACGAGACCGCCGCCGAGCGGACCGGGCAGCTGCCCGCCGTGCCGCCCGCGAAGCCGCGCCCGCGGCCGGCGCCGCGGCCGGTGCCCCGGCCGGCCGCCAAGCCCGCCGAGCCGGTGGAGTCCACCAGCGGGCAGCTCGACGACCTGGCGCCGGCCGAGGACACGCAGGTGTTCGCGCCGGTCGGCACCGGTGTCGAAGAGGAGCCGCAGGTCGACGCGCTCACGGGTGAGCCCTCGGCCGACGAGGAAGAAGCCCCGGCGCGGCCGGCACCGCGGCGGAAGCGGCGGGACACCGGCATCGCGAAGCCGTCCGACGTCTCCGAAGCCGAGGCAGCGGCCGCTTCGGAGGAGAAGGCCGCTCCGGCCGCAGCGGGCTCCTTCTCACACAAGCCGTACGTGCTGGCGAGCGCGCTCGTGCTCGTGGCGCTGCTCCTGGGCGGCCTGGCGTTCTGGTTCCACGTGAAGGAAGACAAGATCTCCGCGGCGACGAGCAACACCGCGCTGCTGGACGTCGCGAAGACCGCCCACGTCAAGGACGCGGTGTCGAAGGCGGCCGAGGCGCTGTTCTCCTACGACTTCAACAACATCAAGAAGACCGAGGACGCGGCGAACGACCTGCTCGCCAACGACGACGTCAAGAACAAGTACAACTCGCTGATGGGCGAGGTGAAGCGGCTGGCGCCGCAGCAGAAGATGATCGTGACGTGCAAGGTGACGCGCTCGGCGGTGATCATGCTCAACGGCGACCTGGCGAAGGTGATGGTCTTCGTCGACCAGACCTCGACCCGCACGGACACGAAGAAGACGACGGCGGGCACGGCCCAGCTCCACCTCAACGCCCAGCTCCAGGGCGACAAGTGGAAGATCACCGACATGGACACCTACAACGCGCCGAAGGTCCCGGCGGCGTCGCAGGCACCCTCGTCGGCGCCGACTTCCCCCTCGCCGACGAAGTAGCGCTTTCCGAACTACCCACGTTGGTAATGGCTCCCACCGGCGGTGTGGGCGAGTCTCGGTACGTGAAGACGTTGCGGCAGCTCGAGGTGGCTCTGATCGGTGCGGGGCTGATTGCCCGGCTCCACCTGGAAGCGTGGCTGGGTACCGGGGCCGCCGTGCGGGTGTATTCCGACGACGGCCGGGGCGTCGAGCTGGCGAAGGAGTTCGGCGCGACGGCCGCCGGGTCCCTGGAAGAGGCGCTCGACGGCGCCGACGCCGTCGACATCTGCACGCCGACCGCGAGCCACCACGAGATCGCCATGACCGCCATCGCGGCCGGCGTCGGTGTCGTGTGTGAGAAGCCACTCGCCGCCAGTGCCGAAGAGGCCGAAGAGATCGTCTCGGCCGCCGAACGGGCCGGGGTGCGGCTCTACGCCGCCCACGACGTGCGGTTCGCCGCGCCGTACGCGCGGCTGCACGAGCTCGTCGCGAGCGGGCGGCTCGGGGAAGGTGCCCTCGGCCGGTTCTCCTTCTCCGCCTACCACCCGCGGCCCTGGACCGGGCACGCCTCCGCGCGGTCGGGGGGCATCCTCACCGACCAGCTGCTGCACGGCGCCGACCTCGCGCACTGGGTCTTCGGGGACGTCGTCCGCGTGCACGCCTGCTACCAGGGCGACATCGCCACCCCGGCGCCCGAAGGGGCCGTCGCGACCGGGACCGCCGTGCTCACCCACGCCAGTGGCGCCATCAGCCAGGTCGTGAGCCGGTGGACGGCCACGCCGCGACCGCCGGTGCGGGTGGCCTTCCACGTCTCGGGCACCGGGGGCACCGTGAGCTACGACTCCGAGTGGCCGCAGGAGGTCCGGGTCGTCGACGGCGGCGCCGAGAACTTCGCTTACGGCGGGCCGTCGGTGTTCGACACCGAAATGCGGGAATTCGCCACGGCTTTCGCGGGTGGGCCCGAGCCGCGCATCGGGGCGGGGGACGCGCTGGCCGCCGTCCGGATCATCCACGCCGCCGCCGAGTCCGCGTGGACCGGGCGGGCCGTCGAACTGCCGGTGAGGGGAGCAGCGTGAAGGTCGCCATCCTGTCGTCCGCGCCCGAGGTCCACGCCGGGGCGCTGCGCGGCCTGCCGGACGTCGAAGTCGTCGCCGTGGCGGGCTGGGACGCGTTCGAGCCGGTCCGGCGGGCGGCCGAGGCCGGCGCGCGGGTGCTGTGCGAATACCCGGCCGCCGCCAAGGAAACCGACCTGAAAGCCGTGATCGACGCCGCGGGCGACCGGCTCACGGTGGCGTCTCCGGCCTGCCACGGCGAGGCGTTCGCCGTGGTGCGCAAGGGAATCGCCGACGGCGGTATCGGTGAGCTCACGACCGTCCTCGGCTCGGTGGCCACGAGGGCGGACGGGGTGCTGGGTGCCGCCGCGCCGTACCTGCTCGACCTGGCGGACGCCGTCCTCGGCGGTGAGCCCGCGCGGCAGGTGTACGCCCAGACCAATATCGTCCTCAGTGGACGCAGTGGGGAAAGCGCGGCGGTGCTCACCGTGCGGTACCGGAGCGGGAAGGTCGCGTCGTTCGACTGCCGCCGCAACGGTTCCGCGACGGGACTGCCGGCCGTCACCTTCATCGGGGACAAGGGGAGCGTCCAGTACGACGCCGGTCCGCAGCTGCTCGGCGGCGAGCGGCCCGAACCGGGTGGCGAAGACCTGCATGCCTTGATGGCCAGGGACTTCCTCGGCGGCGAGGGGGCCGGGCCGGACGGTCAGGCCGCTCTGCGGACGTTCCGGATCATCCAAGCGGCCTACGAATCGGCGCACACCGGGCAGCCCGTCGACCTGTAACGCGGTTTCGTCTCGAAAGGGCTTTCTCTTGTGCCACAGGAGGAAGCCCTTTCTTCGTGGTGCCTTCAGCGGCGGCGCGGGGCTCTACCAGAGTGAGGGATGTCGCCTTGCGGTGGCTCGCCTAGCCTGAATCGAGAATGAAAGACCGTTCTGTGCAGGGAGATCCCCCGAAATAGGTGGAGGCCGCGATGAGTGTTACGCAGGTAAAAATCGCGTTGAGCGGTGGACCGGCCGAACTGGCGCTGACGACCCGCAGTGTGGACGCTGCCGCGCTGGAGGACACGCTCAAGATTCGCCACGGGTCCGGTTACGAGCACTTTGTGCACGGTGGGGAATTCCAGGCGGTCGACGGTTCCGACCTCGCGGTCTTCCGGTGGTCGCACCGCACGAAGATCGCCGAATAAGAATTGCCGGATCTTCCACGGGAAAGGTTTCCATGACCGACGCGATTTCCTTCGAGGTGCCGTGGGCGCGGACCGACAAGTTCGACCCGCCCGCGGTATTCGACTCTCTGCGCGAAGAACGTCCGCTCGCGAAGATGGTTTACCCGGATGGGCACGTCGGCTGGCTCGTTTCCAGCTATGACCTGGTGCGCGAGGTCCTCAGTGACCCGCGGTTCAGCCACAGCTGCGAAATCGGCCACTTCCCGGTCACGCACCAGGGTCAGGTCATCCCGACCCACCCGCTGATCCCCGGCATGTTCATCCACATGGACCCGCCTGGGCACACCCGGTACCGCAAGCTGCTGACGGGCGAGTTCACCGTCCGCCGCACCAGCCGGCTGATCCCGCGCGTCGAGGCCGTGGCCGCCGAGCAGATCGAGGTCATGCGGGCCAAGGGTGCCCCCGCGGACGTCGTCGTGGACTTCGCCAAGCCGCTCGTGCTGCGGATGCTGGGCGAGCTCGTCGGCCTGCCCTACGAAGAACGCGACCGGTACGTGCCCGCGGTGACCCTCCTGCACGACGCGGAAGCGGACCCGGCCGAGGCCGCGGCCGCCTACGAGGTGGCCGGGAAGTTCTTCGACGAGGTCATCGAGCGGCGGCGGCAGCAGCCCCAGGACGACTTGATCAGCTCGCTGGTCAACGAGGACCTGACCCAGGAGGAGCTGCGCAACATCGTCACCCTGCTGCTGTTCGCCGGGTACGAGACCACGGAGGGCGCGCTCGCGACCGGCGTCTTCGCGCTGCTGCACCACACCGATCAGCTGGCGGCACTGCGCGCGGAGCCGGAAAAGCTCGACGCCGCGATCGAGGAGCTGCTGCGCTACCTGACCGTCAACCAGTACCACACCTACCGCACCGCGCTGGAGGACGTGAAGCTGGCGGGCGAGCTGGTCAAGGAGGGCGACACGGTGACGGTGTCGCTGCCCGCGGCCAACCGCGACCCGGCCAAGTTCGGCTGCCCGGCGGAGCTGGACATCGAGCGCGACACCTCCGGCCACGTCGCGTTCGGCTTCGGCATCCACCAGTGCCTGGGCCAGAACCTGGCGCGCATCGAGCTCCGCGCCGGCTTCACGGCGCTCCTGCGGGCGTTCCCCGAGCTCCGGCTGGCCGTCCCGGCCGACGAGGTTCCGCTGCGGCTGAAGGGTTCCGTCTTCTCGGTGAAGAAGCTCCCCGTCTCCTGGTGAGCGTTCTTCCCCTCGAACACCCGAAAGGATCTGCGGCACAGTGCGCACCGATCTCATCAAGCCACTTCACGTCGCACTCCTGGAGAACGCGACCCGCTTCGCCGGCAAGCCGGCCTTCGCCGACGACCACCGGGCGGTCACCTACGGCGACCTCGAGGCGCGGACGCGCCGGCTGGCCGGGCACCTGGCCGGCCTCGGCGTCCGGCACGGGGACCGGGTGGCGATCTGCCTCGGCAACCGGGTGTCCACTGTGGAGAGTTACTTCGCGGTCCTGCGCGCGGGCGCCGTCGGCGTGCCGCTCAACCCCGGGTCGGCGACGGCCGAGCTCGAGTACCCGCTGACCGACAGCGGCGCCACGGTGGTCATCACCGACGCCGCCCAGGCGGCCCGGCTCCGGCTCGCGCCGCACGTCGAGCTGCTGGTGACCGGCGACGACGTCCCGGCGGGCGCGCACCCGTACGACGAACTCGCCGTCAGCGAACCGGCCGAGCCCGCCGCGGACGACCTCGAACTCGACGAGCCGGCGTGGATGTTCTACACGTCGGGGACGACCGGGCGGCCCAAGGGCGTCCTGTCCACGCAACGCAACTGCCTCTGGTCCGTCGCCTCCTGCTACGTGCCGTTCCCCGGGCTGTCGGACTCCGACCGGGTGCTCTGGCCGCTCCCGCTGTTCCACAGCCTTTCGCACATCGCCTGCGTCCTGTCCGCCACGGTCGTCGGCGCCACCGTCCGGATCGCCGACGGCAGCTCCGCCGACGACGTGATGCGGCTGATCCAGGCGGAGGGCTCGACGTTCCTGGCCGGCGTGCCGACCACCTACCACCACCTGGTGCGGGCCGCCCGGCAGCGCGGCTTCTCGGCGCCGAGCCTGCGGATCGGCTTGGCCGGGGGCGCGGTCCTCGGCGCCGGGCTGCGGAGCGAGTTCGAAGAAACCTTCGGGGTCCCGCTGATCGACGCCTACGGCAGCACCGAGACGTGCGGGGCCATCACCATGAACCCGCCGGACGGCGCCCGCGTCGACGGCTCCTGCGGCCGGCCCGTGCCGGGCGTCGACGTGCGGGTCGTCGACCCCGAGACCGGCCTCGACGTCCCCGCCGGCCAGGAGGGCGAGGTCTGGGTCAGCGGGCCGAACGTCATGCTCGGCTACCACAACAGCCCGGAAGCGACCGCCGCGGCGATGCGGGACGGCTGGTTCCGGACCGGCGACCTGGCCCGGCGCGACGACGCCGGCTACTTCACCATCTGCGGCCGGATCAAGGAACTCGTCATCCGGGGCGGCGCGAACATCCACCCCGGCGAGGTCGAGGCGGTCCTGCGCACCGTCGACGGCGTCGCCGACGCCGCGGTCGGCGGCGCCCCGCACGACACGCTCGGCGAGGTACCGGTCGCCTACGTCATTCCCGGGCCGTCCGGGTTCGACCCCGCGGCGCTGATCGATAAGTGCCGCGCACAGCTGTCCGCCTACAAGGTGCCGGAGCGGATCCTCGAAGTCGCCCACATCCCGCGGACCGCGTCGGGCAAGATCCGGCGGGGCCTGCTGGCCGGCGAGCCCGCACAGCTGCGGTACGCCGCGACCGAACACGAAGAACAGTCCCGGCACGCCGACGAGACCGTCGCGGCGGCGCTGCGCGCCCGGCTGTCCGGTTTGGACGAACGCACCCAGAACGAGCTGCTCGAAGACCTCGTCCGCAGCCAAGCCGCCGACGTGCTGGGGCAGCCGGTCCCGGCCGGGCGCGCGTTCCGCGACCTCGGCTTCACGTCGCTGGCCATCGTGGAGCTGCGCAACCGGCTGACCGAGCACACCGGTCTGTGGCTGCCCGCCAGCGCCGTCTTCGACCACCCCACGCCGGCGGCGCTGGCCGCCCGCGTCCGGGCCGGGCTCCTCGGGATCAGGCAGGCCGTCGCCGAGCCGGTCGTGGCGGCCGGCCCGGGCGAGCCGATCGCGATCGTGGGGATGGCGTGCCGCCTGCCGGGTGGCGTGGCTTCCCCGGACGACCTGTGGCGGCTGGTGGCCGAGCGCGCCGACGCCGTCTCGGAGTTCCCCGGCGACCGCGGCTGGGACCTGGAAAGCCTGATCGACCCGGACCGGGAACGCGCCGGGACGTCGTACGTCGGCCAGGGCGGGTTCCTGCACGACGCCGGGCAGTTCGACGCGGCGTTCTTCGGGATCTCGCCGCGCGAGGCCGTCGCGATGGACCCGCAGCAGCGGTTGCTGCTGGAGACGTCGTGGGAGGCCCTCGAACACGCCGGGGTCGACCCGATCGCGTTGAAGGGCACCGACACCGGGGTGTTCTCCGGCCTGATGGGCCAGGGTTACGGATCAGGCGCGGTGTCGCCGGAACTCGAAGGCTTCGTCACCACCGGTGTCGCGTCGAGCGTGGCCTCGGGCCGGGTGTCGTACGTGCTGGGCCTGGAAGGCCCGGCGGTCACCGTGGACACGGCGTGCTCGTCGTCGCTGGTCGCGATGCACCTGGCCGCGCAGGCGCTGCGGCAGGGCGAGTGCTCGATGGCGCTCGCCGGCGGCGTCACGGTGATGGCCACCCCCGGCTCGTTCGTCGAGTTCTCCCGCCAGCGCGCGCTGGCGCCCGACGGGCGGTGCAAGGCCTTCGCGGCGGCGGCCGACGGCACCGGCTGGTCCGAAGGCGTGGGCGTGGTCGTCCTCGAGCGGCTGTCGGTGGCACGCGAGCGCGGGCACCGCGTGCTGGCGGTCCTGCGCGGCAGCGCGGTCAACCAGGACGGCGCCTCGAACGGGCTCACCGCGCCGAACGGCCTCTCGCAGCAGCGGGTCATCCGCCGCGCGCTGGCCGCGGCCGGGCTGGCCCCGTCCGACGTGGACGCCGTCGAAGCGCACGGGACCGGGACGACCCTGGGCGACCCGATCGAGGCGCAGGCGCTGCTGGCCACCTACGGGCAGGAGCGGGAGCAGCCGTTGTGGCTCGGGTCGCTCAAGTCGAACATCGGGCACGCGCAGGCGGCCGCGGGTGTGGCGGGCGTGATCAAGATGGTCCAGGCCCTCCGGTACGAGACCTTGCCGCCGACGCTGCATGTCGACAAGCCGACCGCCGAGGTGGACTGGTCCGCCGGTGCGGTCTCGTTGCTGACGGAAGCCCGCGCGTGGCCGAGGAACGGCCGGCCGCGCCGGGCCGGTGTGTCGTCGTTCGGCGTCAGCGGGACCAACGCGCACCTGATCATCGAAGAAGCCCCCGCCGAAGAGCCGGTGCCCGTGCCGGAAGCCGCGGTGGTGCCGCTGGTCGTGTCGGCGCGGAGCGCGGCCGCGCTGTCCGGGCAGGCCGAGCGTCTGGCGTCCTTCCTCGAAGGTGACGTCTCGCTGACCGAGGTGGCCGGAGCGCTGGTGTCGCGCCGGGCGGCGCTGGACGAGCGCGCGGTCGTCGTGGCCGGTTCGCGCGAGGAAGCCGTGACCGGGCTGCGGGCGCTGAACGCGGCCGGTCCGGGGACACCGGGCAAGGTCGTGTGGGTCTTCCCCGGCCAGGGGACGCAGTGGACCGGGATGGGCCGCGAGCTGCTGGAGTCCTCGCCGGTGTTCGCCGCGCGGATCGCCGAGTGTGCGAGGGCGCTCGAGCCGTGGATCGACTGGTCGCTGCTCGATGTCCTCCGCGGTGACGGCGATCTGGACCGGGTCGATGTGCTGCAGCCCGCGTGCTTTGCGGTGATGGTCGGGCTGGCCGCCGTGTGGGAGTCCGTGGGTGTGCGCCCGGACGCCGTCGTCGGCCACTCGCAGGGTGAGATCGCCGCTGCGTGCGTGTCGGGTGCGTTGTCGCTGGAAGACGCGGCGAAGGTGGTCGCCCTGCGCAGCCAGGCCATCGCGGCGGAACTCTCCGGCCGCGGCGGGATGGCGTCGGTCGCCTCGGGCGAGGACGACGTGGTCTCGAAGCTGGTGGACGGGGTCGAGGTGGCCGCGGTCAACAGCCCGTCGTCGGTGGTGATCGCCGGGGATGCGCAGGCCCTCGACGCGACCCTCGTAATCCTGTCCGGGGAAGGCATCCGGGTGCGGCGGGTGGCGGTGGACTACGCCTCGCACACCCGGCATGTCGAGGACATCCGCGACACTCTTGCCGAGACCTTGGCCGGGATCGGTGCGCAGGCACCGACCGTGCCGTTCTACTCCACCGTCACGAGCGAGTGGGTGCGCGAAGCCGGGGTCCTGGACGGCGGCTACTGGTACCGGAACCTGCGCAGCCAGGTCCGGTTCGGGGCGGCCGCGGCAGCTCTCCTCGAGCAGGGACACACGGTGTTCGTCGAGGTCAGTGCGCACCCGGTGACGGTCCAGCCCTTGAGCGAGCTCACCGGGGACGCGATCGGGACATTGCGGCGTGACGACGGTGGCCTGCGGCGCTTGCTGGCTTCGATGGGCGAGCTGTTCGTCCGCGGCATCGACGTGGACTGGACAGCGATGGTGCCTGCCGCCGGTTGGGTCGACCTGCCGACCTACGCCTTCGAGCACCGGCACTACTGGCTCGAGCCCGCCGCGCCCGCGTCGGCCGGGGACCCGCTGCTGGGCACGATCGTCACCACCCCCGGCTCGGCTCGGGTCACGGCCGTGGCGCAGTGGTCGCGCCGGGCGCAGCCCTGGGCGGTGGACGGCTTGGTGCCGAACGCGGCGCTGGTCGAGGCGGCCATCCGGCTCGGCGACCTGGCCGGCACCCCCGTCCTCGGCGAACTGGTCGTCGACGCGCCGGTGGTGCTGCCGCGGCGCGGTGGCCGCGAGGTCCAGCTGATCGCCGGCGAGCCC
The DNA here is from genome assembly GCF_042881395.1 of Amycolatopsis sp. NPDC058278. Taxonomy (NCBI): domain Bacteria; kingdom Bacillati; phylum Actinomycetota; class Actinomycetes; order Pseudonocardiales; family Pseudonocardiaceae; genus Amycolatopsis; species Amycolatopsis sp. NPDC058278. Next base: position 38,458 of record NZ_JBHVXZ010000002.1, read on the forward strand.
GGTGAGACGCGCGAGCGGCCGATCGAGGTCTTTTCCCGCGAGGCGGACGAGCCGTGGACGCGACACGCCCACGGCACCCTGGCCCCTCTCGCCGCCGCCGCGGTGACGGACTCGGCGGCGGCGGGAGTCACCACCGAGGTCACCGTGGACGGCCTTCGCGACGCGGACCGGTACGGGATCCACCCGGCGCTGCTGGACGCGGCCGTCCGCACGGTCGTCGGCGACGACCTGCTGCCGTCCCGCTGGACCGGCGTGTCCCTGCTGGCCGCCGGGGCCACGACCGTGACCGTGACGCCGACGGCGACCGGCCTGCGGCTGACCGACCCGGCCGGGCAGCCCGTCCTGACCGTCGAGGCGGTGCACGGCACGCCGCGCGCTCCCGAGCAGGGGATCACCGACGCGCTCTTCCACGTCGGCTGGACGGAAATCCCGCTGCCCACCGCCGACGCCACGGACTTCGTGCCGTACGAGGCCACCTCGGCCGAGGCGACGCTCGGTGCGCTCCAGGCCTGGCTGGCCGACCCCTCGGAAACCCGGCTGGCCGTGATCACGGGGGACAGCGGCGAACCCGGCGCGGCCGCGATCTGGGGCCTGGTGCGCTCGGCGCAGTCGGAGCACCCGGACCGGATCGTGCTGGCCGACCTCGACGACCATTCCCTGTTGGCTGCCGTGGTGGCAAGCGGCGAACCGCAGGTCAGGGTGCGCGGCGGCGTCGCTTCGGTACCGCGGCTGGCCCGGGTTTCGCCCCGGCGGGACGCGCGGCCGCTCGACCCCGAGGGCACCGTCCTGATCACCGGCGGCACCGGCACGCTCGGCGCGCTGACCGCCCGGCACCTCGTCACCGCGCACGGCGTCCGGCACCTGGTGCTGGTCAGCCGCCGCGGCGAAGCGCCCGAGCTGCAGGAAGAGCTGACCGCGCTCGGCGCGTCCGTCACCATCGCCTCCTGCGACGTGGCAGACCGGGCGCAGCTCGAAGGCGTCCTGCGGGCGATCCCGGCCGAGCACCCGCTCACCGCCGTGATCCACACCGCCGGCGTCCTCGACGACGGCGTCGTCACCGAGCTGACCCCGGACCGGCTCGCCACGGTGCGGCGGCCGAAGGTCGACGCCGCCCGGCTGCTGGACGAGCTCACCCGGGACGCCGACCTCGCCGCGTTCGTGCTGTTCTCCTCGGCGGCCGGCGTGCTGGGCAACCCCGGCCAGGCCGGGTACGCGGCGGCCAACGCCGAGCTGGATGCGCTGGCCCGCACGCGGAACAGCCGCGGCCTGCCCGCGGTGTCCATCGCCTGGGGCTACTGGGCGGCGGTCAGCGGCATGACCGAGCACCTGGGCGCCGCCGACCTGCGGCGCAACCAGCGGATCGGCATGTCCGGGCTCCCCGCCGACGAGGGCATGGCGCTGCTCGACGCCGCCATCGGCACCGGTGGCGCGCTGGTCGCGGCCAAGTTCGACGTGCCGGCGCTGCGGGCCACGGCGAAGGCCGGCGGCCCGGTGCCGCCGCTGCTGCGCGGCCTGGCCCCGCTGCCGCGCCGGGCGGCCGCCAAGACCGCGTCGCTGACCGAACGGCTGGCCGGGCTGGGTGAGACCGAGCAGGCCGCGGTCCTGCTCGATCTGGTCCGGCGGCACGCCGCCGAGGTGCTCGGCCACTCGGGCGCCGACTCCGTCCATTCAGGACGGACGTTCAAGGACGCCGGCTTCGATTCGCTGACCGCGGTGGAGCTGCGGAACCGCCTCGCGGCCGCGACCGGGCTCACCCTGTCCCCGGCGATGATCTTCGACTACCCGAAGCCCCCGGCGCTCGCGGAACACCTGCGCACCAAGCTCTTCGGCGAAGGCACACCGCGGCCGGCCGAGATCGGCACCGCCGCGGCCGAGGAGCCGATCGCGATCGTCGCGATGGCGTGCCGCTTCCCCGGCGGCGTGCACAGCCCGGAGGACCTGTGGCGGCTGGTCGCCGACGGCGCCGACGCCGTCACCGAGTTCCCCGCCGACCGCGGCTGGGACACCGACCGGCTCTACCACGAAGACCCCGACCACGAAGGCACCACGTACGTCCGGCACGGCGCTTTCCTCGACGACGCCGCCGGGTTCGACGCCGCCTTCTTCGGCATCTCACCGAACGAGGCACTGGCCATGGACCCCCAGCAGCGGCTGCTGCTGGAGACGTCCTGGGAGCTGTTCGAACGGGCCGCGATCGACCCGACCACCCTGGCCGGGCAGGAAATCGGCGTCTTCGCCGGCGTCAACAGCCACGACTACAGCATGCGGATGCACCGGGCCGCCGGTGTCGAGGGCTTCCGGCTCACCGGTGGCTCGGCGAGCGTCCTCTCCGGCCGCGTCGCCTACCACTTCGGCGTCGAAGGCCCGGCCGTCACGGTCGACACGGCGTGCTCGTCTTCGCTGGTGGCGCTGCACATGGCGGTGCAGGCGCTGCAGCGCGGCGAGTGCTCGATGGCGCTCGCGGGCGGCGTGATGGTGATGGGCACCGTCGAGACGTTCGTCGAGTTCTCGCGGCAGCGCGGGCTGGCCCCCGACGGCCGCTGCAAGGCGTTCGCCGACGGCGCGGACGGCACCGGCTGGTCCGAGGGTGTCGGGCTGCTCCTGGTGGAGCGGCTGTCCGAGGCCCGGCGCCGGGGCCACCAGGTCCTGGCCGTCGTCCGCGGGTCGGCGGTGAACTCCGACGGCGCGTCGAACGGCCTGACGGCGCCGAACGGCCCGTCCCAGCAGCGCGTGATCCGCAAGGCGCTCGCCGCCGCCGGACTGTCCACATCGGACGTCGACGCGGTGGAGGCGCACGGCACCGGGACGACCCTGGGCGACCCGATCGAGGCCGAGGCGCTGCTGGCCACCTACGGCCAGGACCGGGAAACGCCGCTGTGGCTGGGGTCGGTGAAGTCGAACCTCGGGCACACGCAGGCCGCGGCCGGCGTCGCGGGCGTGATCAAGATGGTGCTGGCCATGCGGCACGGCGTCCTGCCCAAGACGCTGCACGTCGACCGGCCGTCGTCGCACGTGGACTGGTCGGCGGGTGCGGTGGAACTGCTGACCGAGGCCCGCGAGTGGGCGAGCAACGGCCACCCCCGCCGCGCGGGCGTGTCCTCGTTCGGCATCGGCGGCACCAACGCGCACGTCGTCCTGGAAGAGGTGCCCGCGCCGAACGTGGTGCCGACGCCGGAGCCTGCCGAGTTCCTGGTGCCGGTGCTCCTTTCGGCGCGGACGTCGGCTGGCCTGCGCGACCAGGCCGAACGGCTCGCCGGCTTCCTCGGCGAGCGGCCCGATGTCCGGGTCGTCGACGCAGCCCACGCGCTCGCCACCACGCGGGCCCAGCTCGACCACCGGGCTGTCGTCCTGGCTTCCGACCGGGAACAGCTCCGCGGTGACCTCGCCGCCTTCGGCCCCGGCGTCGTGACCGGGACGCCGGTCGACGGCAAGCTGGCGATCCTCTTCACCGGCCAGGGCAGCCAGTGGGCCGGCATGGGCCGCGAACTCGCCGAGACGTTCCCGGTCTTCCGCGAGGCCTTCGAGGCCGCGTGCGACGCCGTGGACGCGCACCTGCGCGAACGTCCGCTGCGCGAGGTCGTGTTCGGCGACAGCGCGCTGCTCGACCAGACGATGTACACCCAGGGCGGGCTGTTCGCGGTGGAGACCGCGTTGTTCCGGCTCTTCGAGTCCTGGGGCGTCCGCCCGGATCTCCTCGCCGGCCACTCGATCGGCGAGTTCGCCGCCGCGCACGTGTCCGGGGTGCTCGACCTGGCCGAGGCGGGCGAACTGGTCGCCGCGCGCGGCCGGCTCATGCAGGCGCTGCCCGCGGGCGGCGCGATGGTCGCCGTCCAGGCGACCGAGGACGAGGTCGCGCCCCTGCTCGGCGACACCGTCTGCGTCGCCGCGGTCAACGGCCCGGACTCGGTGGTCCTTTCGGGAGCCGAAACCGCCGTGCTCGCCGTCGCGGCCGAACTGGCGGGCCGCGGCCGCAAGACGCGGCGGCTGGCGGTCAGCCACGCCTTCCACTCGCCGCTCGTGGAGCCGATGCTCGACGACTTCCGCGCCGTCGCGGAACGCGTGACGTACCGGCCCGGTGCCCTGCCCGTCGTCTCGACGCTGACCGGGGAACTCGCCCCGCTCGACACGCCGGGCTACTGGGTCGACCAGGTCCGCGGCGCCGTGCGGTTCAGCGACGCCGTCACCACGCTGAGCGGCCAGGGCGCGACGACGTTCCTCGAACTCGGCCCGGGCGGGGCGCTGGCCGCCATGGCGCTCGGCACGCTCGGCGGGCCGGAACAGAGCTGCGTCGCCACCTTGCGCAAGAACGGCGCCGAGGTGCCCGACGTCCTCACCGCGCTCGCGGAGCTGCACGTGCGTGGCGTGGCCGTGGACTGGACGAGCGTGCTCGACCGGCCGGGTACCGCGGTCGGGACCGTCCTGCCCACCTACGCGTTCCAGCACCAGCGTTTCTGGGTCGACGCCGGCGAACCGGCGGCGGTCAGCGTCACCCCGCCGCCGGCGGAGCCGAAGGCGGACCGCCCGGTGCAGGACGTGCTGGAGCTGGTCCGGGAGAGTGCCGCGGTGGTGCTCGGGCACCGGGAAGCGGACGGGTTCGACCTCGACCGGTCCTTCAAGGACCACGGGTTCGACTCCCTCAGCGCGATCAAGCTGCGCAACCGCCTGCGCGACTTCACCGGCGTGGAGCTGCCCAGCACGCTGATCTTCGACTACCCGAACCCGGCCGTCCTCGCAGACCACCTGCGGGCCGAGCTACTCGGCGAGCGCCCGGCCGCGCCGGTGCCGGTGACGCGGGACGTCTCCGACGAGCCGATCGCGATCGTCGGCATGAGCACCCGGCTGCCCGGCGGAGCGGACAGCCCCGAAGAGCTGTGGAACCTGGTCGCGGAAGGGCGGGACGCGGTCTCGGGCTTCCCCGTCGACCGCGGCTGGGACCTCGACGGCCTCTACCACCCGGACCCCGCCCACGCCGGGACGAGCTACACGCGTTCGGGCGGCTTCCTGCACGACGCGGCCCAGTTCGACGCCGGGCTCTTCGGGATCTCACCGCGCGAAGCCCTGGCCATGGACCCCCAGCAGCGGCTGCTGCTGGAGACGTCGTGGGAAGCCCTGGAGCGGGCGGGGGTCGACCCGCTGTCCGCCCGCGGCAGCGACGTCGGCGTCTTCACCGGGATCGTCCACCACGACTACGTGACGCGGCTGCGCGAAGTACCCGAGGACGTCCAGGGCTACACGATGACCGGGACGGCTTCGAGTGTCGCGTCCGGCCGGGTGGCTTACGTGTTCGGCTTCGAGGGCCCGGCGGTCACCGTGGACACGGCGTGTTCCTCGTCGCTGGTCGCCATGCACCTCGCGGCGCAGGCGCTGCGGCAGGGCGAGTGCTCGATGGCCCTGGCGGGTGGCGCGACCGTGATGGCCAGCCCGGACGCCTTCCTGGAGTTCTCCCGCCAGCGCGGCCTGTCCGCCGACGGGCGGTGCAAGGCCTACGCGGAGGGCGCGGACGGCACGGGCTGGGCCGAGGGCGTCGGCGTGGTCGTCCTCGAACGGCTTTCGGTGGCGCGCGAGCGTGGCCACCGCGTCTTGGCGGTCCTGCGCGGCAGCGCGGTGAACCAGGACGGCGCTTCGAACGGCCTGACCGCGCCGAACGGGCCGTCGCAGCAGCGGGTGATCCGCGGCGCGCTGGCGAGCGCCGGGCTGGCACCGTCCGATGTGGACGTCGTCGAGGGCCACGGGACCGGGACGGCGCTGGGCGACCCGATCGAGGTCCAGGCGCTGCTGGCCACCTACGGGCAGGACCGGGACCAGCCGTTGTACCTGGGGTCGCTGAAGTCGAACATCGGGCACACGCAGGCGGCCGCCGGGGTCGTCGGCGTGATCAAGATGATCATGGCCATGCGCCACGGCGTCATGCCGGCCACGCTGCACGCCGACGAGCCCACGAGCCAGGTGGACTGGTCGGCGGGCGCGATCGAGGTGCTCACCGAGGCGCGGGAGTGGCCGGCCAACGGCCGTCCGCGCCGCGCGGGCGTGTCCTCCTTCGGGGCCAGCGGCACCAACGCGCACCTGATCATCGAGGAAGGCCCCGCCGAAGAACCCGTGGACGACGAGGCGGCCTCCGTGGTGCCGCTGGTCGTCTCCGCGCGCAGCACCGGTTCCCTGGCCGGGCAGGCCGGCCGGCTGGCCGCGTTCCTCGAGACCGGGTCGTTGGCGGGGGTGGCCGGAGCCCTGGTTTCCGGCCGCGCGACGCTGAACGAGCGTGCGGTCGTGATCGCGGGCTCGGGCGACGAGGCCCGGGAAGGCCTGCAGGCACTGGCCCGCGGGGAGAACGCGCCCGGCGTCGTGACCGGGACCGCGGGCCAGCCGGGCAAGGTCGTCTGGGTGTTCCCCGGCCAGGGCTCGCAGTGGGCGGGCATGGGCCGGGAACTCCTGGATGCCTCGCCGGTGTTCGCCGCGCGGATCAAGGAATGCGCTGCCGCACTGGAACAGTGGACCGACTGGTCGCTGCTCGACGTGCTGCGCGGCGACGCCGATCTGCTGGACCGGGTCGACGTCGTGCAGCCCGCGAGCTTCGCGATGATGGTCGGGCTCGCCGCGGTGTGGACCTCTCTGGGCGTGGTCCCGGACGCGGTGCTGGGCCACTCCCAGGGCGAGATCGCCGCGGCGTGCGTGTCCGGGGCGCTGTCGCTGGACGACGCGGCGAAGGTGGTCGCGTTGCGCAGCCAGGCGATCGCCGCGGAATTGGCCGGCCGCGGCGGGATGGCGTCGGTCGCGCTGAGCGAAGAAGACGCGCTCGCGCGGCTGGCGCCGTGGGCGGACCGGGTCGAGGTGGCCGCGGTCAACAGCCCCTCCTCGGTCGTCATCGCGGGCGACGCGCAGGCCCTGGACGAGGCCCTGGAAGCGCTGGAAACCGACGGCGTCCGGGTGCGGCGGGTCGCGGTGGACTACGCCTCGCACACCCGGCACGTCGAGGCCGTCGCCGAAACCCTGGCCGGGTCACTGGCCGGGATCGACGCGCGGGTTCCGGTGCTCCCGTTCTACTCCACCGTCCTCGGCGCGTGGATCGAGGACGCCGTCGTCGACGCGGGCTACTGGTACCGGAACCTGCGGCAGCAGGTGCGGTTCGGCCCCTCGGTGGCGGACCTGGCCGCGCTGGGACACACGGTGTTCGTGGAGATCAGCGCCCACCCGGTGCTGGTCCAGCCGCTGAGCGAGATCAGCGACGACGCCGTGGTGACCGGGTCGCTGCGCCGGGACGACGGGGGTCTCCGCCGCCTGCTGGCCTCGGCGGCCGAGCTGCACGTCCGGGGCGTGGCCGTGGACTGGACGGCGGCGGTGCCCGCGGCCGGCTGGGTGGACCTGCCGACGTACGCTTTCGACCGGCGGCACTTCTGGCTGCACGAAGCCGAGACCGCCGAAGCCGCCGAGGGCATGGACGGCGAGTTCTGGACCGCCGTCGAACAGTCCGATGTGGACAGCCTGGCCGAGCTGCTCGACCTGGTGCCGGAGCAGCGCGGGGCGCTCAGCACCGTCGTGCCCGTGCTCGCGGAGTGGCGCGACCGGCGCCGCGAGCGCTCGACCGCGGAAAAACTGCGCTACCAGGTCACCTGGCTGCCCTTGGAGCGCGAAGCCACCGGCGTGCCGGGCGGCCGCTGGCTGGTCGTCGTCCCGGCCGGCGCCACCCACGCGCTTCTGGAGGAGCTGACCGGCCAGGGCCTCGACATCGTCCGGCTGGAGATCGAGGAAGCCTCCCGGGAACCGCTTGCCGAGCGGTTGCGGGGTGTCCTGGCGGAGCACGACGTCACCGGCGTGCTGTCGCTGCTCGCTCTCGACGGCGGGCCCGCGGACGCGACCGAGATCACCGCTTCGACGCTCGCGCTGGTCCAGGCCCTTGGCGACGCCAACGTCGCCGCGCCGCTGTGGTGCCTCACCTCCGGCGCGGTGAACATCGGCATCCAGGACGCCGTGACCGCACCGGCCCAGGCGGCCGTCTGGGGGCTCGGCCGCGCCGTCGCGCTGGAGCGCCTCGACCGGTGGGGCGGCCTGGTCGACTTGCCGGCCGCGATCGACGCGCGCACGGCTCAGGCGCTGCTCGGTGTCCTCAACGGCGCCGCCGGGGAAGACCAGCTCGCGGTCCGGCGGTCGGGCGTCTACCGCAGGCGGCTGGTCCGCAAGCCCGTGCCGGAGTCCGCGGCGAGCCGGTGGGAGCCCCGCGGCACGGTCCTGGTGACCGGCGGGGCCGAAGGGCTCGGCCGGCACGCCTCGGTGTGGCTCGCGCGGTCCGGCGCCGAACGGCTCATCGTCACCGGCACCGACGGCGTCGAGGAACTGACGGCCGAGCTGGCCGAGTTCGACACCACGGTCCGGTTCTGCGCCGGCACCGACCGGGACGCGCTCGCGCGGCTGGTGGCGGACTCGGAGGTCACCGCGGTGGTGCACGCCGCCGACATCGCGCAGACCAGCTCGGTCGACGACACCGGGCCGGCCGACCTCGACGAGGTGTTCACCGCGAAGGTGACCACGGCGGTGTGGCTGGACCAGCTGTTCGAGGACACCCCGCTGGACGCCTTCGTCGTGTTCTCCTCCATCGCCGGCATCTGGGGCGGCGGCGGGCAGGGCCCGGCCGGGGCGGCGAACGCCGTCCTCGACGCCCTGGTCGAATGGCGCCGGGCCCGCGGCCTCAAGGCGACGTCGATCGCCTGGGGTGCCCTGGACCAGCTCGGCATCGGCATGGACGAGGCCGCCCTCGCCCAGCTGCGCCGCCGCGGTGTCATCCCGATGGCGCCGCCGCTGGCGGTCACCGCGATGGTGCAGGCCGTTGCCGGCAACGAGAAGGCCGTGGCGGTGGCCGACATGGACTGGGCCGCCTTCATCCCCGCCTTCACCTCGGTCCGGCCCAGCCCGCTGTTCGCCGATCTGCCCGAGGCGAAGGCGATCCTGCAGGCGGTGCAGGACGACGGCGAAGACGGCGACACGGCCTCGTCGCTCGCGGACTCCCTGCGCGCGGTCCCGGACGCCGAGCAGAACCGCATCCTGCTGAAGCTGGTCCGCGGCCACGCCTCGACGGTGCTCGGCCACAGCGGTGCCGAGGGGATCGGCCCGCGCCAGGCGTTCCAGGAGGTCGGCTTCGACTCCCTGGCCGCGGTCAACCTCCGCAACAGCCTGCACGCGGCCACCGGGCTCCGGCTGCCGGCGACGCTGATCTTCGACTACCCCACCCCGGAGGCGCTGGTCGGCTACCTGCGCGTCGAGCTCCTCCGGGAGGCCGACGACGGCCTGGACGGGCGGGAAGACGACCTCCGGCGGGTTCTCGCGGCGGTGCCGTTCGCCCGCTTCAAGGAGGCGGGCGTGCTGGACACCCTGCTCGGCCTCGCCGACACCGACACCGACGCGGGCGCGGAGCCGGCGGCCCCCGAACCGGCCGCCGACGACGCAGAACTGATCGACGCACTGGACATCTCCGGTCTCGTGCAACGAGCCCTCGGGCAGACGAGCTGACCGCCGATGGCGAACCAATCGTGGAGGAAGAACATGTCCGCGCCGAACGAGCAGATCGTTGACGCACTGCGCGCTTCGCTGAAGGAGAACGTCCGGCTTCAGCAGGAGAACAGCGCGCTCGCCGCGGCCGCCGCGGAGCCCGTCGCGATCGTCTCCATGGCCTGCCGCTACGCGGGCGGGATCCGCGGCCCGGAGGACTTCTGGCGGGTGGTGTCGGAAGGCGCCGACGTCTACACCGGCTTCCCGGAGGACCGTGGCTGGGACGTCGAAGGCCTCTACCACCCGGACCCCGACAACCCCGGTACGACGTACGTGCGGGAGGGCGCTTTCCTGCAGGACGCGGCCCAGTTCGACGCCGGGTTCTTCGGCATCTCGCCGCGCGAGGCGCTGGCCATGGACCCCCAGCAGCGGCAGCTCCTGGAGGTGTCCTGGGAAACCCTCGAGCGGGCCGGCATCGACCCGCATTCGGTGCGGGGCAGCGACATCGGCGTCTACGCCGGGGTCGTGCACCAGGACTACGCCCCCGACCTCAGCGGGTTCGAGGGGTTCATGAGCCTGGAGCGGGCCCTGGGCACCGCGGGTGGCGTCGCCTCCGGCCGCGTCGCCTACACGCTCGGGCTCGAAGGCCCCGCCGTCACCGTCGACACCATGTGCTCCTCCTCGCTCGTGGCGATCCACCTGGCCGCACAAGCACTTCGCCGCGGTGAATGCTCGATGGCGCTCGCGGGCGGCTCGACCGTGATGGCCACGCCGGGCGGGTTCGTCGGCTTCGCGCGGCAGCGGGCGCTGGCCTTCGACGGACGCTGCAAGTCCTACGCCGCGGCCGCCGACGGCTCCGGCTGGGCCGAGGGCGTCGGGGTGCTGCTGCTGGAGCGGCTGTCGGTGGCGCGCGAGCGCGGGCACCAGGTGCTGGCCGTCATCCGCGGCAGTGCGGTCAACCAGGACGGCGCGTCGAACGGCCTGACCGCCCCCAACGGCCCGGCGCAGCAGCGGGTCATCCGCAAGGCACTGGCCGGCGCCGGGCTGTCACCGTCCGATGTGGACACGGTGGAGGGGCACGGCACCGGCACGGTCCTCGGCGACCCGATCGAGGTGCAGGCGCTGCTGGCCACCTACGGCCAGGGCCGCGACCCGCAGCGGCCGCTGTGGCTGGGCTCGGTCAAGTCCGTCGTCGGCCACACGCAGGCGGCGTCCGGCGTGGCCGGCGTGATCAAGATGGTGCAGTCGCTGCGGCACGGGCAGCTCCCGGCGACTCAGCACGTCGACGCGCCCACGCCGCAGGTGGACTGGTCGGCCGGGGCGATCGAGCTGCTGACCGAAAGCCGGGAGTGGCCGCGCAACGGCCACCCGCGCCGGGGCGGCATCTCGTCGTTCGGCGCCAGCGGCACGAACGCGCACATGATCCTCGAAGAAGCGCCCGAGGACGAGCCGGTGACCGGAGAGCCGGCGCCCGCGGGGGTGGTCCCGCTGGTGGTGTCGGCGGCGACCGCCGCTTCGCTGGCGGCCCAGGCCGGTAGGCTGGCCGAGGTCGGCGACGTCTCCCTGGCGGATGTCGCCGGGACGCTGGTGTCCGGCCGCGCGATGCTCAGCGAGCGCGCTGTCGTGGTGGCCGGTTCCCCCGAAGAAGCTGTGACCGGGCTGCAGGCACTGGCCCGCGGAGAAAGCGCCCCCGGCCTGCTCACCGGCCGCGGCTCGGGTGCGCCGGGCAAGGTCGTGTGGGTGTTCCCGGGGCAGGGGACGCAGTGGGCCGGCATGGGCCGGGAGCTCCTGGACGCCTCTCCGGTGTTCGCCGCGCGGATCGCCGAGTGCGAGACCGCGCTCGGGCGGTGGGTCGACTGGTCGCTGACCGACGTGCTGCGCGGCGACGCCGACCTCCTGGACCGGGTCGACGTGGTGCAGCCGGCGAGCTTCGCCGTGATGGTCGGGCTCGCCGCGGTCTGGGCTTCGCTGGGCGTCGAACCCGAGGCCGTGGTGGGCCACTCGCAGGGCGAGATCGCGGCCGCGTGCGTGTCCGGGGCGCTGACCCTGGAGGACGCGGCGAAGGTGGTCGCGTTGCGCAGCCAGGCGATCGCCGCCTCACTGGCCGGTCGCGGCGGCATGGCCTCGGTCGCGTTGAGCGAAGAGGACGCGGCCGCGCGGCTCGAGCCGTGGGCGGGCCGCGTGGAGGTCGCGGCCGTCAACGGGCCGTCTTCGGTGGTGATCGCCGGGGACGCCGAGGCGCTGGACGAAGCCCTCGACGCGCTCGACGACCAGGGCGTCCGGATCCGGCGGGTGGCGGTGGACTACGCCTCCCACACCCGGCACGTCGAAGCCGCGCGCGACGCACTGGCCGAGATGCTGGGCGGAATCCGCGCACAGGCCCCGGAAGTGCCGTTCTACTCGACCGTCACCGGCGGCTGGGTCGAAGACGCCGGCGTGCTCGACGGCGGTTACTGGTACCGCAACCTGCGTCGTCAGGTCCGGTTCGGCCCGGCCGTGGCCGACCTGGTCGAGCAGGGGCACCGGGTGTTCGTGGAGGTCAGCGCGCACCCGGTGCTGGTCCAGCCGATCAACGAACTCGTCGACGACACCGAAGCCGTGGTGACGGGGACGCTGCGGCGCGAGGACGGCGGGCTCCGGCGCCTGCTGGCCTCGGCGGCCGAGCTCTTCGTGCGCGGCGTGACCGTGGACTGGTCCCGCGTGCTGCCGCCGTCCCGCCGGGCCGAGCTGCCGACGTACGCCTTCGACCACCAGCACTACTGGCTGCGGATGGGCGGGTCGGCGACCGACGCGGTGTCGCTGGGCCTGGCCGGCGCCGAGCACCCGCTGCTCGGCGCGGTCGTCCCGCTGCCGCAGTCCGACGGGCTGGTCTTCACCTCGCGGCTGTCGCTGAAGTCGCACCCCTGGCTGGCCGGGCACGCGATCGGCGGGGTCGTGCTCATCCCCGGCACGGTGTACGTCGACCTCGCGCTGCGCGCCGGTGACGAGCTCGGCTTCGGCGTCCTGGAAGAGCTCGTGATCGAGGCGCCGCTGGTCCTCGGCGAGCGTGGCGGCGTCCGTGTGCAGGTCGCGGTGAGCGGGCCGAACGAAACCGGTTCGCGCGCGGTGGACGTCTTCTCCCTGCGGGAAGACGGTGACGAATGGACCCGGCACGCGACCGGTCTCCTCGGAGCGTCGACGTCCCGGGAACCGAGCCGCTTCGACTTCGCCGCCTGGCCGCCCGCCGGGGCGCAGCCGATCGACGTCGAGAACTTCTACGCCGACCTGACCGAGCGCGGGTACGCCTACAGCGGCGCGTTCCAGGGCATGCGGGCGGTCTGGCGGCGCGGTAGTGGGGACAACACCGAGGTGTTCGCCGAGGTCGCGCTGCCCGACGACCACCGCGAGGACGCCGGGAAGTTCGGCCTCCACCCGGCGTTGCTGGACGCCGCCCTGCACACGAACGCCTTCGCCAACCCGGACGACGACCGCAACGTGCTGCCGTTCGCGTGGAACGGCCTGGTCCTGCACGCCGTCGGTGCGTCCGCGCTGCGGGTGCGGGTCGCGCCGGGCGGTCCGGACGCGCTGACGTTCCAGGCCGCCGACGAGACCGGTGGCCTGGTCGTCACCATGGATTCGCTGGTGTCCCGCGAGGTGTCGGCCGCGCAGCTGGAGACGGCGGCGGGCGAAGAGCGCGACTCGCTGTTCCAGGTGGACTGGGTCGAGCTGCCCCGGGCCGAAGACGCGCCCGCGGACCACGTCGAGGTGCTCGAAGCCGTGGGCGGGGAGCCCCTGGACCTGACCAGCCGGGTGCTGGAAGCCGTGCAGACCTGGCTCGCCGAAGCGGCCGACGACGCCCGGCTGGTCGTGGTGACCCGCGGCGCCGTGCGCGAGGTGACCGACCCGGCCGGTGCCGCGGTGTGGGGTCTGGTGCGGGCCGCGCAGGCGGAGAACCCCGGCCGGATCATCCTCGTGGACACCGACGGTGACGTTCCGCTGGCTGCCGTGCTGGGCAGCGGTGAACCCCAGATCGCCGTGCGCGACAACAGTTTCTCCGTCCCGCGGCTGTCTCGAGCCACCGGTGAAGTGCCCGAGGCACCCGCCGTGTTCAGTCCGGAAGGGACGGTCCTGCTCACCGGCGGCACCGGCTCGCTGGGCGGTCTCGTGGCCCGGCACCTGGTCGCCCGCCACGGCGTCCGGCGCCTGGTGCTCGCGAGTCGTCGAGGGGTGGCCGCCGAAGAGCTCATCACGGAGCTGACCGGGCAGGGTGCGTCGGTGTCCGTGGTGGCTTGCGACGTCTCCGACCGGGACCAGGTGGCCGCGCTGCTGGCCGAGCACCGCCCGACCGGCGTCGTGCACCTGGCGGGCCTGCTGGACGACGGTGTCATCGGGGCCTTGAACCGGGAGCGGCTGGCCGGGGTGTTCGCCCCGAAGGTCGATGCCGTTCAGCACCTCGACGAGCTGACCCGCGACCTCGAACTCGACGCGTTCGTCGTGTTTTCGTCCGCGGCCGCGCTGATGGGCTCGGCCGGCCAGGGCAACTACGCGGCGGCCAACGCCTTCCTCGACGGCCTGATGACCGGGCGCCGCGCGGCGGGCCTGCCCGGCGTGTCCCTGGCGTGGGGCCTGTGGGAGCAGGCCGACGGCCTGACCGCGCACCTCAGCGCCACCGACCAGGCCCGGATGAGCCGCGGCGGCGTGCTGGCCATGACACCCGCCGAAGCTCTCGACAGCTTCGACATCGGCCTGCAGGCCGAGCAGGCCCTGCTGGTCCCGATCAAGCTCGACCTGCGGACCCTGCGCAGCCAGGCCACCGCCGGCGGGGAGGTCCCGCACCTGCTGCGCGGCCTGGTCCGCGCGAGCCGTCGCGTGGCACGCACGGCCGCCGCGAGCGGCGGTGGCGGCCTGGTCCACAAGCTCGCCGGGCGGCCCGCCGAGGAGCAGGAAGCGGTGCTGCTGGGCATCGTCCAGGCCGAGGCGGCCGCCGTGCTCGGCTTCAACGCCCCCGAGCTGGCCCAGGGCACCCGCGGGTTCAGCGACCTCGGCTTCGACTCGCTGACCGCGGTCGAGCTGCGGAACCGGCTGAGCGCGGCGACGGGTGTCAAGCTGCCCGCCACGCTCGTCTTCGACTACCCGACGCCGGTCGCGCTCGCCCGTCACCTGCGCGAGGAACTCGGCGAAACGGTGGCCGGAGCGCCCGCGGCGCCGGTGGCGGCCGTCGCGGACGCGGGCGAGCCGATCGCCATCGTCGGCATGGCCTGCCGGCTCCCGGGCGGCGTCATGAGCCCCGACGACCTGTGGCGGATGGTCGCCGAGGGCCGCGACGGCATGTCGGCCTTCCCCGAGGACCGCGGCTGGGACCTGGACGGCCTGTTCGACTCCGACCCGGAACGCCCGGGCACCGCGTACATCCGCCAAGGGGGTTTCCTGCACGAGGCCGCGCTGTTCGACCCGGGCTTCTTCGGGATCTCGCCGCGCGAAGCCCTGGCCATGGACCCGCAGCAGCGCCTGCTGCTCGAAGCGTCCTGGGAAGCCCTGGAGCGCGCGGGCATCGACCCGACGAAGGCCCGCGGCGACGCCGTCGGCGTCTTCTCCGGCGTCTCCATCCACGACTACCTCGAGTCCCTGAGCAACATGCCCGCCGAACTCGAAGGCTTCGTCACCACGGCCACCGCGGGCAGCGTGGCCTCGGGCCGGGTGTCCTACACCTTCGGGTTCGAGGGCCCGGCGGTCACGGTGGACACGGCGTGCTCGTCGTCGCTGGTGGCGATTCACCTGGCCGCGCAGGCACTTCGGCAGGGTGAGTGCACGATGGCCCTGGCCGGTGGCGTCGCCGTGATGGGCTCGCCGATCGGCGTCATCGGCATGTCGCGCCAGCGCGGCATGGCCGAGGACGGCCGGGTCAAGGCGTTCGCGGACGGCGCGGACGGCACCGTCCTGTCCGAGGGCGTCGGCATCGTCGTCCTCGAACGGCTCTCGGTGGCCCGCGAACGCGGGCACCGGGTCCTCGCCGTGCTGCGCGGCAGCGCGGTCAACCAGGACGGCGCTTCGAACGGCCTGACCGCGCCGAACGGGCCGTCGCAGCAGCGGGTGATCCGCAGCGCGCTGGCCGGCGCCGGCCTGCAGCCGTCCGAAGTGGACGTCGTCGAGGCGCACGGCACCGGGACCGCGCTGGGCGACCCGATCGAGGCCCAGGCGCTGCTGGCCACCTACGGCAAGAACCGCGACCCGGAAAAGCCGCTGTGGCTCGGTTCGCTGAAGTCGAACGTCGGCCACACCCAGGCGGCCGCGGGCGTGGCGGCCGTCATCAAGATGGTCCAGGCGCTGCGGCACGACGCCCTGCCGCCGACCCTCCACGTGCAGGAACCCACCAAGCAGGTGGACTGGTCCGCGGGCGCGGTCGAGCTGCTGACCGAGGGCCGGGACTGGGCGCGCAACGGCCACCCGCGCCGCGCCGGCGTCTCGTCGTTCGGCATCAGCGGCACCAACGCGCACCTGATCCTCGAAGAGGCGCCCGCCGAGGAGACTCCCGAGGCGGACGTACCCGACGGCGTGGTGCCCGTGGTGGTGTCCGCGCGCAGCACCGGTTCCCTGGCGGGCCAGGCCGGACGGCTGGCGGCGTTCCTCGACGGCGACGTCTCGCTGACCCGCGTGGCGGGTGCCCTGCTGTCGACCCGGGCGACCCTGACCGACCGGGCCGTCGTCGTGGCGGGCTCGGCCGAGGAGGCCCGGGACGGGCTGACGGCGCTGGCGCGCGGCGAAAGCGCGACCGGCTTGGTGACCGGCAGCGCGGGGATGCCCGGCAAGGTCGTCTGGGTGTTCCCCGGCCAGGGGACGCAGTGGGCGGGCATGGGCCGGGAGCTCCTGGACGCGTCCCCGGTGTTCGCCGAGCGGATCGGAGAATGCGCGGCCGCGCTGGAGCCGTGGATCGACTGGTCCCTGCTGGACGTCCTGCGCGGCGAGACCGACCTGCTCGACCGGGTCGACGTGCTTCAGCCCGCGAGCTTCGCCGTCATGGTCGGGCTCGCGGCTGTGTGGGCCTCGGTGGGCGTCGTGCCCGACGCGGTGCTGGGCCACTCCCAGGGCGAGATCGCCGCGGCCTGCGTGGCGGGTGCACTGTCCCTTGAGGACGCGGCGAAGGTGGTCGCGCTGCGCAGCCAGGCGATCGCGGCGCAGCTGTCCGGGCGCGGTGGCATGGCTTCGGTCCAGCTGAGCCACGACGAGGCGGCCGCCCGGCTCGCGCCGTGGGACAGCCGCGTCGAGATCGCCGCGGTCAACGGCCCGTCCTCGGTCGTGATCGCGGGCGACGCCGAAGCTTTGACGGAGGCCGTGGAAGCACTCGAAGCACGGCGGGTGGCGGTGGACTACGCGTCCCACACCCGGCATGTCGAGGACATCCAGGACACCCTCGCCGAGACCCTGACCGGGATCACCGCGCAGGCGCCGATGGTGCCCTTCTACTCCACGGTCACCGGCGAGTGGATCACCGATTCCGGGGTCGTCGACGGCGGCTACTGGTACCGGAACCTGCGCAACCAGGTCGGCTTCGGCCCGGCCGTGGCCGAGCTGCTGACTCAGGGCCACGGCGTGTTCGTCGAGGTCAGCGCCCACCCGGTGCTGGTCCAGCCGATCGCCGACGTCGTGGATGGCACCGAGGTCGACGCGGTGGTCACCGGGACGCTCCGGCGGCAGGACGGCGGCCCGCGGCGGCTGCTGACGTCGATGGCCGAGCTGTTCGTCCGGGGTGTCCCGGTCGACTGGGCCACGATGGCGCCGCCCGCGCGCGTCGAGCTGCCGACCTACGCCTTCGACCACCAGCACTTCTGGCTCAGCCCGCCCGCCGCGGCCGACGCGCCCGCGCTCGGGCTGGCCGGCGCCGATCACCCGCTGCTGGGTGCGGTCCTGCCGCTCCCGCAGTCCGACGGGCTCGTGTTCACCGCGCGGCTGTCGGTGCGGTCGCACCCGTGGCTGGCCGACGGCGTTCCGAGCGCCGCGCTGGTGGAGCTGGCCGTGCGGGCCGGTGACGAAGCCGGGTGCCCGGTCGTCGACGACCTGACCGTCGAGACGCCCCTGGTGCTGCCGGAGAGCGGGGGCTTGCGCGTGCAGGTCACGCTGAGCGGACCCGGCGAGCGCACGGTCGAGGTGTATTCGCAGCGCGAAGGCGACGAGGACTGGACCCGGAACGCCACCGGGCACCTGTCGGCGACGGCTCCGGCGCACGAGCCGTTCGACTTCACCGTCTGGCCGCCGGCCGGCGCACAGCAGGTCGACGGCTTCTGGCGGCGCGGAGAGGAGATCTTCGCCGAGGTCACCCTGCCGGAGGAACAGGACGCCGGCGCGTTCGGCATCCACCCGACGCTGCTGGACGCGGCCTTGCGTCCGGTCCTCGCGGCCGGCGAGCAGCCGGCGGAGTGGCACGGACTGGTCCTGCACGCCGCGGGCGCCTCGGCGCTGCGGGTCCGGCTGGTGCCCGGCGTCTCCTTCGAAGCAGCCGACGAAACGGGTGGCCTGGTCGTCACCGCGGGTCCGGTGGTGGGCCGGGAACTCTCGGCCGGGAAGACTCGCGCCGGATCGCTGTACCGGGTCGACTGGACCGAACTGTCCATTGCGGACAGTGTCGCGCCGTCGGGCCAGGTGGAGGTGCTCGAAGCCTTCGGCGAGGAGCCCCTGGAACTGACTGCTCGCGTCCTGGAAGCCGTGCAGCGGTTCCTCGCCGACGCGGCCGACGACGCCCGGCTGGTCGTGGTGACCCGCGGTGCGGTGCCCGCCGGTGACGGTGCGGTGACCGACCCCGCCGGTGCGGCCGTGTGGGGCCTGGTCCGGGCCGCGCAGGCGGAGAACCCGGACCGCATCTTCCTGATCGACACCGACAGCGAGATCCCGGTCCTGGCGGGTGACGAGCCGCAGATCGCGGTGCGCGGCGGGAAGTTCTTCGTGCCCCGCCTCGCTCGCGCGGAACAGGGCGGGGAGCCCGTGTTCCGCCCGGACGGGACGGTCCTGATCTCGGGCGCCGGCGCGCTCGGCGGCCTGGTGGCCCGGCGCCTGGTGGAGCGCCACGGCGTGCGGAAGCTGGTGCTGGCGAGTCGTCGGGGGTCGGCCGCCGATGGCATGGCCGACCTGGTCGCCGAGCTGGCCGCGGACGTGTCCGTGGTGGCGTGTGACGTCTCCGATCGCGCCCAGGTGGCGGCCCTGCTCGACGAGCACCGGCCCACCGCCGTGGTGCACACCGCCGGTGTCCTCGACGCGGGCGTCATCGAAACGCTCGACCGCGAGCGGCTGGCCGGGGTGTTCGCGCCCAAAGTCACGGCCACCACCCACCTCGACGAACTCACCCGCGACCGGGACCTCGACGCTTTTGTCGTCTACTCCTCGGTTTCCGCCGTGTTCATGGGCGCGGGCAGCGGCAGTTACGCGGCCGCGAACGCGTTCCTGGACGGCCTGATGGCCCACCGCCGGGCGGCCGGGCTGCCGGGCTTGTCGCTGGCGTGGGGCCTGTGGGACCAGAGCACCGGCATGGCGGCCAACACCGACGAGGCCACCCGCACCCGGATGAGCCGTCGCGGGGGCCTGCAGATCATGACGCAGGACGAGGGCATGGACCTGTTCGACGCCGCCCTCGGCTCGAGCGAGTCGCTGCTGGTGCCGGCGAAGCTGGACCTCCGCGCGGGCGGGGCCGTGCCGCACATGCTGCGCGGCCTGGTCAAGACCGGGCGGCAGCAAGCGCGTACGGCGTCCACTGCGGACAGCGGATTGGCCGGACGGCTGGCCGGGCTCGCCCCGGCCGACCAGCTGACGCTGCTGCTGGACCTCGTCCGGGCGCAGGTGGCGGCCGTGCTCGGGCACGCCGACGCGAGTGCCGTCCGCGTCGACACGGCGTTCAAGGACGCCGGTTTCGACTCACTGACCGCGGTCGAGCTGCGCAACCGGATGCGGACCGCCACCGGGCTGAAGCTGCCCGCGACGCTGGTCTTCGACTACCCGAACCCCCAGGCCCTCGCCCGCCACCTGCGTGACGAACTCGGTGGCGCGGCGGAGACGCCGGTGGTCACGGCGGCCGCGAAAGCCGACCTCGACGAGCCGATCGCCATCGTCGGGATGGCGTGCCGCCTGCCGGGCGGGGTTGCGGGGCCCGAGGACCTCTGGCGGCTGGTCGCCGAAGGCCGGGACGCGGTGTCGAGCTTCCCCACCGACCGCGGCTGGGACACCGACAGCCTGTACGACCCCGACCCGGCCCGTCCGGGCAAGACCTACACCCGGCACGGCGGGTTCCTGCACGAAGCGGGGCTCTTCGACGCGGGCTTCTTCGGGATCTCGCCGCGCGAGGCCGTCGCCATGGACCCCCAGCAGCGGCTGCTGCTGGAGGCCTCCTGGGAGGCCATGGAAGACGCCGGGGTCGACCCGCTTTCGCTGAAGGGCGACGACGTCGGCGTGTTCACCGGCATGTTCGGCCAGGGTTATGTCGCGCCGGGGGACAGCGTCGTCACGCCGGAGCTGGAGGGCTTCGCGGGCACGGGCGGGTCGTCGAGCGTGGCCTCCGGCCGGGTGTCGTACGTGTTCGGGTTCGAAGGCCCGGCGGTGACGATCGACTCGGCGTGCTCGTCCTCGCTGGTCGCGATGCACCTCGCCGCGCAGTCGCTGCGGCAGGGCGAGTGCTCGATGGCCTTGGCCGGTGGCGCGACGGTGATGGCGAACCCCGGCGCGTTCGTGGAGTTCTCCCGCCAGCGTGGCCTCGCCGTCGACGGGCGCTGCAAGGCGTTCGCCGCCGCGGCCGACGGCACCGGCTGGGCCGAGGGCGTCGGCGTGGTCATCCTCGAGCGGCTGTCGGTGGCGCGGGAACGCGGCCACCGGATCCTGGCCGTGCTCAGCGGCAGCGCGGTCAACCAGGACGGCGCGTCCAACGGCCTGACCGCGCCGAACGGGCCCTCGCAGCAGCGGGTGATCCGCCGGGCGCTGGTGAACGCCGGGCTGACACCGTCCGATGTGGACGTCGTCGAGGCGCACGGGACCGGGACGACCCTGGGTGACCCGATCGAAGCGCAGGCCCTGCTGGCCACGTACGGCAAGGATCGCGAGACGCCGTTGTGGCTCGGGTCGCTGAAGTCGAACATCGGGCACGCGCAGGCGGCCGCGGGCGTCGCGGGCGTGATCAAGATGGTCCAGGCGCTGCGGCACGAGGTGCTGCCGCCGACGCTGCACGTCGACAAGCCGACTCCCGAGGTGGACTGGTCCGCCGGTGCGGTCGAACTGCTGACGGAAGCCCGCGAGTGGCCGCGCACCGGCCGCCCGCGCCGGGCCGGGGTGTCCGCGTTCGGCGTCAGCGGGACGAACGCGCACCTGATCCTGGAAGAGGCCCCCGCCGAAGAACCGGTGCCCACACCCGAGGTTCCGGTGGTGCCGGTCGTGGTTTCCGCGCGGAGCACGACTTCCCTGGCCGCTCAGGCCGGCCGGCTCGCCGGGTTCGCCGGGGGTGACGTACCCCTGGCGGGCGTGGCCCGGGCGCTGGTGACGGACCGGGCCGCGCTGAGCGAACGCGCGGTCGTCGTCGCGGGCTCCCGCGGAGAAGCCGTGACGGGCCTGGAGGCGCTGGCCCGCGGCGAAGGTTCGGCTGCCGTGATCACCGGGCGGGCGGGCTCGCCGGGCAAGCTCGTCTGGGTCTTCCCCGGCCAGGGCTCGCAGTGGGTGGGCATGGGTCGGGAACTCCTGGACTCCTCACCGGTCTTCGCCGAGCGGGTCGCCGAGTGCGCGGCCGCGCTGGAGCCGTGGATCGACTGGTCGCTGCTCGACGTGCTGCGCGGCGAGTCCGATCTGCTGGATCGCGTCGACGTCGTGCAGCCCGCGAGCTTCGCGATGATGGTCGGCCTGGCCGCGGTGTGGCAATCGGCAGGTGTCCGCCCGGATGCCGTCGTCGGCCACTCGCAGGGCGAGATCGCCGCCGCCTGCGTGTCGGGGGCGTTGTCGCTGCCGGACGCGGCGAAGGTGGTCGCGTTGCGCAGCCAGGCGATCGCCACCCGGCTGGCCGGCCGCGGTGGCATGGCCTCGGTCGCGTTGAGCGAAGAAGACGCGACCGCGTGGCTGGCGCCGTGGGCCGACCGGGTCCAGGTCGCCGCGGTCAACAGCCCCACCTCCGTGGTGATCGCCGGGGCGGCCGACGCCCTCGACGAGGTCCTCGAAGCGTTGTCCGGTCAGGAAATCCGCGTCCGGCGGGTGGCCGTGGACTACGGGTCCCACACCAACCAGGTCGAAGCCATCGAGGACCTGCTGGCCGAAACCTTGGCCGGAATCGAAGCCCAGGCCCCGGCGGTGCCGTTCTTCTCGACGCTGACCGGTGACTGGATCACCGACGCCGGGGTCGTGGACGGCGGCTACTGGTACCGGAACCTGCGCAACCGGGTCGGGTTCGGGCCGGCGGTGGCGGCGCTCGTTCGCCAGGGCCACGGCGTGTTCGTCGAGGTCAGCGCGCACCCGGTGCTGGTCCAGCCGCTCGGTGAACTCAGCGACGACGCGGTGGTGACCGGGTCGCTGCGACGCGACGACGGTGGCCTCCGCCGCCTGCTGACGTCGATGGCCGAGCTGTTCGTGCGGGGTGTCCCGCTCGACTGGACCGCGGTCCTGCCGCGGACGGCCCGGGTCGACCTGCCCAAGTACGCCTTCGACCACCGGCACTACTGGCTCCGGCCCGCCGAGTCCGCGACCGACGCGGCCTCGCTGGGCCAGGCGGCGGCCGACCACCCGCTGCTGGGCGCGGTCGTCGAGCTGCCGCAGTCCGACGGCCTGGTGTTCACCTCGCGGCTGTCGGTGCGGACGCACCCGTGGCTCGCCGACCACGCGGTCGGCGGCGTGGTGATCCTCCCCGGCTCCGGGCTGGCCGAACTGGCCGTGCGCGCCGGCGACGAAGCCGGGTGCACCGCCCTCGACGAGCTGATCATCGAGGCGCCGCTGGTCGTGCCCGCCCAAGGCGCGGTCCGGGTCCAGGTCGCGCTGGGCGGCCCGGACGAGACCGGCACGCGCGCGGTGGACGTCTATTCCCAGCGCGACGGCGGCACGGGGAGCTGGACGCGGCACGCCACCGGTGTGCTGTCGTCGGCGCCGGGCCAGGCGCCCGAGTTCGACTTCCACGCCTGGCCGCCCGCGGACGCCGAGCGCATCGACGTCGAGACCTTCTACTCCGACCTGGCCGAGCGCGGGTACGGGTACGGGCCGGCGTTCCAGGGGCTGCGGGCGGTCTGGCGCCGCGGCGGTGACGTCTTCGCCGAGGTCGCCTTGCCCGAGGACCTGCGCAAGGACGCGGGCCGGTTCGGCGTCCACCCGGCGCTGCTCGATGCGGCGCTGCAGGCCGCCACGGTCGGCGGCGAGCCCGGAGAACCGGTGCTCGCGTTCGCCTGGAACGGCCTGGTCCTGCACGCCGCAGGTGCTTCGGCCCTGCGAGTCCGGCTCTCGCCCAGCGGCTCGGACGCGCTTTCCGTGGCAGCCGCCGACGAAACCGGCGACCTGGTCCTCACGATGGCATCGCTCGTGTCCCGGCCGGTTTCGGCCGAGCAGCTGGGCGCGGCGGCCGACACGGGCCACGACGCGATGTTCCGCGTCGACTGGACCGAACTGCCCGCCGTGCCGGGTGCGGAACCGCCGCCGTGGCGGCAGGTGGACACCGCCGACGACGTCGTAGCCCTGGCGGAGAAGGCGGACGTGCCACCGGTGGTGGTCTGGGAAGCCGCCGGTGCGGACGCCTTGGCCGTCACCTCCCGGGCCCTCGAAGTCGTGCAGGCGTGGCTGGCCGCGCCCGCGCTCGAGGAATCCCGGCTGGTCGTGACGACCCGCGGCGCGGTGCCCGCGGGCGGCGACCACACCCTGACCGACCCGGCCGCGGCCGCGGTGTGGGGCCTGGTCCGGTCCGCGCAGGCGGAGCACCCGGACCGGATCGTCCTGCTGGACACCGACGGCGAAGTTCCGCTGGGCGCGGTGCCGGCCTCCGGTGAGCCGCAGCTCGCGGTGCGCGGGACGACGGTCTTCGTGCCCCGGCTCGCCCGCGCCACCCGGATCGCGGACGCGCCCGCCGCGTTCGACCCGGACGGGACGGTCCTCGTCTCGGGCGCCGGATCGCTGGGCGCGCTGGTCGCCCGGCACCTGGTCACCCGGCACGGCGTGCGCCGGCTGGTGCTGGCCAGCAGGCAGGGCCTGGCCGCCGAGGGCGCCCAGGACCTGATCACCGAGCTCACCGGCGAAGGCGCGGACGTGTCCTTCGTCGCCTGTGACGTCTCGGATCGCGACCAGGTGGCCGCCCTGCTCGCGGACCTCCCGGAGCTGACCGGGGTGGTGCACACCGCGGGCGTCTTCGAGGACGGCGTGATCGAGGCGCTGACGCCCGATCAGCTGGCGAACGTGTACGCGGCCAAAGTCACCGCCGCGATTCACCTCGACGAGCTGACCCGCGACCGGGACCTCGGCGCGTTCGTCGTGTTCTCGTCCGTCGCCGGGGTGATGGGCGGCGGGGGACAGGGTCCGTACGCGGCGGCCAACGCCTTCCTGGACGCGGCGATGGCGAGTCGCCGGGCCGCGGGCCTGCCGGGCCTGTCCCTGGCCTGGGGCCTCTGGGAACGCAGCAGCGGCATGGCTGCCCACCTCAGCGACGTCGACCACGCGCGGGCGAGCCGCAACGGCGTCCTGGAACTGACCCGGGCCGAGGGCCTGGCGCTGTTCGACCTGGGGCTGCGGATGGCCGACTCCCTGCTGGTGCCGATCAAGCTGGACTTGGCGGCCATGCGGGCGGGCACGGTTCCGGTCCTGTTCCGCGGTCTGGTCCGGCCCAGCCGGACCCAGGCGCGGTCGGCGTCCACTGTGGACCGTGGGCTGGCCGGGCGGCTCGCCGGGCTGCCGGTGGCCGAGCGCGCGGCGGTGCTGGTCGACCTGGTGCGCGGGCAGGTCGCGGTGGTGCTCGGCTACGACGGGCCGGAGGCCGTCCGCCCGGACACGGCGTTCAAGGACACCGGGTTCGACTCGCTGACGTCGGTGGAACTGCGCAACCGGCTGCGCGAGGCGACCGGCCTGAAACTGCCCGCGACGCTGGTGTTCGACTACCCGAATCCCCTTGCGGTGGCCCGTTACCTGGGGGCGCGGCTGGTCCCGGAGAGCAACGGGAACGGGCACGAGGCGGACGACCGGCTGCGGCACGCGCTGGCGTCCATCGCGGCCGAGGACGCGGGCGAGGAGCGGTCGATCGCCGACCTGGGCGTCGACGACCTCGTGCAACTGGCTTTCGGCGACGAGTGATTGGGGCAAGTGGTGAGTGCGTCGTATGAAAAGGTCGTCGAGGCGCTGCGGAAGTCGCTCGAAGAGGTCGGCACGCTGAAGAAGCGGAACCGGCAGCTCGCCGACGCGGCCGGCGAGCCGATCGCCATCGTCGGCATGGCCTGCCGGCTGCCCGGTGGTGTCACCGGGCCCGGCGACCTCTGGCGGCTGGTGGCCGAGGGCGGCGACGCCGTGTCGGGGTTCCCCACCGACCGCGGCTGGGACCTGGACACCCTGTTCGACCCGGACCCCGGCCACGCGGGGACGTCGTACACCGATCGGGGTGGCTTCCTCCACGACGCGGCCCTGTTCGACCCCGGCTTCTTCGGGATTTCGCCGCGCGAGGCCCTGGCCATGGACCCGCAGCAGCGGTTGCTGCTGGAGGCGTCCTGGGAGGCGCTGGAAGGCGTCGGCCTCGACCCGGCCTCGTTGCAGGGCACCGACGTCGGCGTGTTCACCGGCGCGGGCGGGTCGGGCTACGGCGGTGGCCTGGCCGGGCCGGAGATGCAGAGCTTCGCGGGCACCGGGCTGGCGTCGAGCGTGGCCTCGGGCCGGGTGTCCTACGTCTTCGGGTTCGAGGGGCCGGCGGTCACGATCGACACGGCGTGCTCGTCGTCGCTGGTGGCGATGCACCTCGCCGCGCAGGCCCTGCGTCGAGGGGACTGCTCGATGGCCCTGGCCGGCGGCGCGATGGTGATGTCGGGCCCCGACTCCTTCGTCGTCTTCTCCCGGCAGCGGGGCCTGGCCACCGACGGGCGGTGCAAGGCGTTCGCCTCGGGCGCCGACGGCATGGTGCTGGCCGAGGGCATCAGCGTGCTCGTGCTGGAGCGGCTTTCGGTGGCGCGCGAGCGCGGCCACCGGGTGCTGGCCGTGCTGCGCGGCAGCGCGGTGAACCAGGACGGCGCGTCGAACGGCCTGACCGCTCCGAACGGCCCTTCGCAGCAGCGCGTGATCCGCGCAGCGCTGGCCGACGCCGGCCTCGGACCGTCCGATGTGGACCTCGTCGAGGCGCACGGGACCGGGACGAGCCTGGGCGATCCCATCGAGGCGCAGGCGTTGCTGGCGACCTACGGCCAGGAGCGGGAGACGCCGTTGTGGCTCGGTTCGCTCAAGTCGAACATCGGGCACACGCAGGCGGCCGCGGGCGTGGCGAGCGTGATCAAGGTCGTGCAGGCGCTGCGGCACGGCGTCATGCCGCCGACCCTGCACGTCGACGAGCCCACCTCGCAGGTGGACTGGTCCGAAGGCGCGGTGGAACTGCTGACCGAGAGCCGCGACTGGCCGCGCGGCGACCGGCCGCGCCGGGCCGGGGTGTCGTCGTTCGGGGTCAGCGGCACGAACGTGCACCTGATCATCGAGGAAGCGCCGGAGGAGCCCGCCGCGCCCGTGCCGGCTCCCGCGGACGTCGTGCCGCTGGTGGTCTCCGCGCGCGGCAGGGGTTCCCTGGCCGGTCAGGCCGAACGGCTGACCGGGGTGGACGTGCCACTGGCGAGCCTCGCCGGCGCGCTGGTGTCCGGGCGCGCGCTGCTCGAGGATCGCGCGGTCGTGGTGGCCGGTTCGGACGAGGAAGCCGCGGCCGGGCTCGGTGCGCTGGCGCGCGGTGAAGCCGCGCCCGGTGTCGTGACCGGGAGCGCGGGCAAACCGGGCAAGGTCGTCTGGGTGTTCCCGGGACAGGGGACGCAGTGGGCCGGCATGGGCCGGGAACTGCTCGACGCGTCCCCGGTGTTCGCCGAGCGGATCAAGGAGTGCGCGGCCGCGCTGGACCAGTGGACCGGCTGGTCGCTGCTGGACGTCCTGCGTGGCGAGGGTGACCTGGAGCGGGTCGAGGTGCTGCAGCCCGCGTGCTTCGCGGTGATGGTGGGGCTGGCCGCGGTGTGGGAGTCGGTGGGTGTCCGGCCGGACGCCGTCGTCGGCCACTCGCAGGGCGAGATCGCCGCGGCCTGCGTGTCCGGGGCGCTCACCCTCGACGACGCCGCGAAGGTAGTTGCCCTGCGCAGCCAGGCGATCGCGGCGCGGCTGTCCGGCCGCGGTGGCATGGCGTCGGTCGCGTTGAGCGAAGCCGAGGCCACCGCGCGGCTGGCCCGGTGGGACGGCCGGATCGAGGTGGCCGCGGTCAACGGCCCCGCCTCGGTGGTGATCGCGGGTGACGCCCAGGCCCTCGACGAGGCCCTGGAGGTGCTGGCCGGGGACGGCGTCCGCGTCCGGCAGGTCGCGGTCGACTACGCCTCGCACACCCGGCACGTCGAGGACATCCGCGACACCCTCGCCGAGACCTTGGCCGGGATCACGGCGCGGGCCCCGGACGTGCCGTTCCACTCCACCGTCACCGGCGACCGGGTGCGGGACGCCGGCGTCCTCGACGGCGGGTACTGGTACCGCAACCTGCGCAACCAGGTCCGGTTCGGCCCGGCGGTGGCCGCGCTGATCGAGCAGGGGCACGGGGTGTTCGTCGAGGTCAGTGCGCACCCGGTGCTGGTGCAGCCGATCAGCGAGCTCACCGATGCGGTCGTCACCGGGACGCTCCGGCGTGACGACGGCGGCCTGCGTCGCCTGCTGACTTCGATGGCCGAGCTGTTCGTCCGCGGTGTGCGGGTGGACTGGGCCACGCTGGTGCCGCCCGCGCGCGTGGACCTCCCGACGTACGCCTTCGACCACCAGCACTTCTGGCTCCAGCCGGCCGCGCGGGCGGACGCCGTCTCGCTCGGTCAGGCCGAAGCGGCGCACCCGCTGCTCGGCGCGGTCGTCCGGTTGCCGCAGTCGGACGGCCTGGTCTTCACCTCGCGGTTGTCGCTGCGGACGCACCCGTGGCTGGCCGACCACACCATCGGCGGGGTGGTGCTGTTCCCCGGCACCGGGCTGGTCGAGCTGGCCGTGCGGGCCGGCGACGAGGCCGGTTGCCCGGTCCTGGACGAACTCGTGACCGAGGCGCCGCTGGTCGTGCCCGCGCAGGGCGGGGTGAACGTCCAGGTCACGGTGAGCGGCCCGGACCAGAACGGCGCGCGCACGGTGGACGTCCACTCCCGGCGCGACGACGTGTGGACCCGGCACGCGACCGGCACAGTGTCGGCGACCCCTGCGGGTGGCCCCGGCTTCGACTTCACCGCGTGGCCGCCGCCGGACGGGCAGCGCGTCGAGATCGGCGGCTTCTACGCCGACCTCGCCGAGCGCGGGTACGCGTACGGGCCCTTGTTCCAGGGCGTGCGGGCGGTGTGGCAGCGCGGGGACGAGGTGTTCGCCGAGGTCGCCCTGCCCGGCGACCGGCGGGAGGACGCCGCCCGGTTCGGCCTGCACCCGGCGTTGCTGGACGCGGCCCTGCAGACCGGGACGATCGCCGCGGCCGCGTCCGGCGTGCCCGGCAAGTCCGTGATGCCGTTTTCGTGGAACCGGCTGGCGCTGCACGCCGCCGGGGCCGCGGGCCTCCGGGTCCGCGTCGCGCCCGGCGGGCCGGACGCGCTGACCGTCGAGGCCGCCGACGAGACCGGCGCCCCGGTCCTGACCATGGACTCGCTGATCCTCCGCGAGGTGGCGCTCGACCGGCTGGACACCGCGCGCACCAGCTCGCTCTACCGGGTGGACTGGGCCGAACTGCCCACTGTGGACACTGCGGTGCCCGTCGATCGGGCCGAGGTGCTCGAAGCCGTCGGTGCGGAGCCCTTGGAACTGGCCGGCCGGGTGCTGGAGGCCGTGCAGACGTGGCTTTCCGACGCGGCCGACGAAGCCCGGCTGGTCGTGGTGACCCGGGGTGCGGTGCCCGCCGGCGACGGTGTGGTGCGCGACCCCGCGGGTGCCGCGGTGTGGGGGCTGGTCCGGGCCGCGCAGGCGGAGAACCCCGGCCGGTTCGTCCTGCTGGACACCGATGGCGAAGTGCCCTTGGAAGCGGTGCTGGCGACCGGTGAGCCGCAGCTCGCGCTGCGTGGCACGACGTTCTCGGTGCCGCGGCTCGCCCGCGTCACCGAACCGGCGGAAGCCCCGCTGACGTTCCGTCCGGACGGGACGGTCCTGGTCTCCGGCGCCGGGACGCTGGGTGCGCTCGCGGCCCGCGACCTGGTCACCCGGCACGGCGTGCGGCGGCTCGTGCTGGCCAGCCGGCGGGGCCGGGACGCGGAGGGCATCGACGACCTCGTCGCCGAGCTGACCGGGCACGGCGCCGAGGTGACGGTCGCCGCCTGCGACGTCTCCGACCGGGACCAGGTGGCCGCGCTGCTGAAGGACCACCCGCTGACCGCGGTGGTGCACACGGCGGGCGTGTTCGACGCCGGTGTCACCGGGGCGCTGACCCGGGAGCGGCTGGCCAAGGTGTTCGCGCCCAAGGTCGACGCGGTCCGCCACCTCGACGAGCTGACCCGCGACCTCGACCTCGACGCGTTCATCGCCTACTCGTCCGCCTCCTCGATCTTCATGGGCGCGGGCAGCGGCGGGTACGCGGCGGCGAACGCCTTCCTCGACGGCCTGATGGCCGCCCGCCGCGCGGCGGGCCGGCCCGGGCTTTCGCTGGCCTGGGGCCCGTGGGAGCAGCTCACCGGCATGGCGGACACGATCGACGACCTCACCCTGGCCCGGATGAGCCGGCGCGAGGGCCGCGGCGGCGTCCGGGCGCTGGGGTCCGCCGAGGGCATGGAGCTGTTCGACGCGGCGCTCGCGGCCGGAGAGGCGCTGCTGGTGCCGATCGAGCTCGACCTGCGCGAGGTGCGGGCCGACGCGGCCGCGGGCGGCACCGTGCCGCACCTGCTGCGCGGGCTGGTCCGGGCGGGCCGGCAGGCGGCGCGGGCGGCGGCCACCGAGGACGGCGGCCTGGAACGCCGGCTGGCCGGGCTCACCGTGGCCGAACAGGAAGCGCTGCTGCTCGACCTCGTCCGCGGCCAGGTCGCCGTCGTGCTCGGGCACGCCGACAGCTCCGGCGTCCGCGCGGACGCGGCGTTCAAGGACGCCGGGTTCGACTCGCTGACGTCGGTGGAGCTGCGCAACCGGCTGCGCGAGACGACCGGGCTGAAACTGCCCGCGACGCTGGTCTTCGACCACCCGAACCCGCTCGCGCTGGCCCGGCACCTGCGGGCGGAACTCGGCGTCGACGAGGCGTCCCCGGCCGACGCGGTGCTGGCCGGGCTCGCCGGGCTGGAGGCGGCCATCGCGGCCGCCGGCGCCCCGGACGGCGACCGGATCACCGCGCGGCTGCGGGAACTGCTCAAGGCCGCCGAGGCGGCCGAGGCCCGGCCGGGCCCGTCCGACGATCTCGACACGGCCAGCGACGAGGAGCTGTTCGCCCTCGTCGACGGGCTCGACTGAAACCGCCGTGACATCCGGGGTTTCGCCACCCGGACCCCCGAAAAGCGAGCACACGTGAGACTTCTGGGAGTTGAGTTCAGTGGCTGACGAGGGACAACTCCGCGACTACCTCAAGCGGGCCATCGCCGACGCCCGCGACGCCCGCACGCGGTTGCGCGAGGTCGAGGACCAGGCGCGGGAGCCGATCGCCATCGTCGCCATGGCGTGCCGGTACCCGGGCGGGGTGTCCTCGCCCGAGGACCTGTGGCGGCTGGTGGCCGAGGGGACCGACGCCGTCTCCGCGTTCCCCGGTGACCGCGGCTGGGACGTCGACGGGCTCGTCGACCCGGACCCCGACCGCCCAGGCACGACGTACACGGACCAGGGTGGCTTCCTCCACGAGGCCGGCCTCTTCGACGCGGGGTTCTTCGGGATCTCGCCGCGCGAGGCCGTCGCGATGGACCCGCAGCAGCGGCTCCTGCTGGAGACGTCCTGGGAGGCCATCGAGCGCACCGGCACCGACCCGCTTTCCCTGAAGGGCAGCGACATCGGCGTCTTCACCGGCGTCGCGAGCATGGGCTACGGCGCCGGTGGCGGCGTGGTCGCGCCGGAACTGGAGGGCTTCGTCGGCACCGGTGCGGCGCCGTGCATCGCGTCCGGCCGGGTGTCGTACGTCCTCGGCTTCGAGGGGCCGGCGGTCACCGTCGACACCGGGTGTTCGTCGTCGCTGGTGGCGATGCACCTCGCCGCGCAGGCGCTGCGGCGCGGCGAGTGCTCGATGGCGCTGGCCGGCGGCGCGATGGTGATGGCGCAGCCCGGTTCCTTCGTTTCGTTTTCCCGGCAGCGCGGGCTCGCCACGGACGGGCGCTGCAAGGCGTTCGCCGACAGCGCCGACGGCATGGGGCTGGCCGAGGGCGTCGGCGTCGTCGCGCTGGAACGGCTGTCGGTCGCCCGTGAGCGCGGGCACCGGGTGCTGGCGGTGCTGCGGGGCATCGCGGTGAACCAGGACGGCGCTTCGAACGGCTTGACCGCGCCCAACGGGCCGTCGCAGCAGCGGGTGATCCGCGCCGCGCTCGCCGAAGCCGGGCTGGCACCGTCCGATGTGGACGCCGTCGAGGGGCACGGTACGGGCACGACGCTGGGCGACCCGATCGAAGCGCAGGCGCTGCTGGCCACCTACGGGAAGGGCCGGGACCCGGAGAAGCCGCTGTGGCTCGGTTCGATCAAGTCGAACCTCGGGCACACGCAGGCGGCCGCGGGCGTGGCCAGCGTGATCAAGATGGTGCAGGCGCTGCGCCACGGCGTGCTGCCCCCGACGCTGCACGTCGACCAGCCGTCCACCGAGGTCGACTGGTCGGCCGGCGCGGTCTCGCTGCTGACCGAGGCGCGGGAGTGGCCGCGCGAAGGCCGGCCGCGCCGGGCCGGGGTGTCCTCGTTCGGGATCAGCGGGACCAACGCCCACCTCATCCTGGAGGAAGCGCCCGAGGAGGAGACGCCGGTCGCGGAAGCGCCCTCCGCCGGGGTGGTGCCGGTCGTGGTGTCCGCCCGCGGCGCCGGAGCCCTGGCCGGTCAGGCCGGGCGGCTGGCGGCGTTCCTCGAGACGTCCGGCGAGCCCCTCTCCGACATCGCGGGGGCGCTGGTGTCCGGCCGCTCCCTGTTCGCGGACCGGGCCGTCGTGGTGGCGGGCACGCGCGAGGAGGCGACGGCCGGGCTGGCGGCAGTGGCCCGCGGCGAAAGCACGCCCGGCGTGGTGACCGGCACGGTGGCCGCCTCGGGCGTGCCGGGCAAGGTCGTGTGGGTGTTCCCGGGCCAGGGTTCGCAGTGGGTGGGCATGGGCCGGGAGCTCCTCGACGCGTCGCCGGTGTTCGCCGAGCGGATCGGCGAGTGCGCGGCCGCCCTCGAACCGTGGATCGACTGGTCCCTGCTCGACGTCCTCCGTGGCGAGGGTGACCTGGACCGGGTCGACGTGCTGCAGCCCGCCTGTTTCGCCGTGATGGTCGGCCTGGCCGCGGTGTGGCAGTCCGTGGGCGTCCGGCCCGATGCCGTGGTGGGGCACTCCCAGGGTGAGATCGCGGCCGCGTGTGTGGCGGGGGCGTTGTCGCTGCAGGACGCGGCGAAGGTGGTTGCCCTGCGCAGCCAGGCCATCGCGGCGAAACTGGCCGGTCGCGGGGGGATGGCCTCGGTCGCGTTGAGCGAGGAAGACGCCGTCACGCGCTTGGCGCCGTGGGCCGACCGGGTCGAGGTGGCCGCGGTCAACAGCCCGTCGTCGGTGGTCGTCGCCGGCGACGCCGAGGCCCTCGACCAGGTCCTCGAAGCGCTGGCGGGGCAGGACATCCGGGTGCGGCGGGTCGCGGTGGACTACGCCTCGCACACCCGGCACGTCGAAGACATCCAGGAGCCCCTCGCCGAGGCACTCGCCGGGATCGAGGCACAGGCGCCGTCGCTGCCGTTCTTCTCCACCCTCACCGGCGACTGGATCGGCGACGCCGGAGTTTTCGACGGCGATTACTGGTACCGGAACCTGCGCAACCAGGTCGGCTTCGGCCCGGCGGTGGCCGAGCTGATCGGCCTGGGGCACCGGGTGTTCGTCGAGGTCAGCGCGCACCCCGTGCTCGTCCAGGCGATCAGCGAGATAGCCGACGACTCGGTCGTCACCGGTTCGCTGCGGCGCGAGGAGGGTGGCCTCCACCGGCTGCTCACGTCGATGGCCGAGCTGTTCGTCCGCGGCGTCGACGTGGACTGGGCCACGATGGTGCCGCCCGCGCGCGTCGACTTGCCGACGTACGCCTTCGACCACCAGCACTACTGGCTGCGGTACGTCGAGACCGCGACCGACGCGGCCGGTCCGGTGGTCCGGCTGCCGCAGACCGGCGGCCTGGTCTTCACCTCGGCGTGGTCGCTGAAGGCGCAGCCGTGGCTGGCCGAACACACCCTGGACGACGTCGTTGTCGTGCCCGGCAGCGCGCTCGTCGAGCTGGCGGTCCGGGCCGGTGACGAGGCCGGCACCCCGGTGCTGGACGAACTCCTCATCGAGACGCCCCTGGTCGTGCCGGAACGCGGCGCGATCCGGGTGCAGGTCACGGTGAGCGGACCGGCCGAGAGCGGCGTCCGGACCCTGGAAGTGCACTCCCAGCCCGAAGCCGCCACCGACGAGTGGACCCGGCACGCCACCGGAACACTGTCGGCGACGCCGTCCGCCGGCAGCGGGTTCGACTTCACGGCTTGGCCGCCTCCGCGTGCGCGGCAGGCCGGCGACGAGATCTTCGCCGAAGTCTCCTTGCCGGACGATGCGGACCCCGGCGCGTTCGGCATCCACCCCGCGCTCCTGGACGCGGCCCTGCACCCCGCCCTGCCCGGCGACGACGGTCTGACGCAGCCCATGGAATGGCGAGGCCTGACACTGCACGCCGCGGGGGCGTCGACGCTGCGGGTCCGGTTGGTGCCCGGCGGGTTCCTGGAAGCGGCCGATGGCGCCGGCAACCTGGTCATCACGGCGAAGGAGGTTGCCCTGCGCCCGATGTCGATCGGGCAGCCGCGCACCACCACCCAAGACTCGCTGTTCCAGGTGAACTGGATCGAACTCCCCTCGGGTCACCAGGCCGACGGCGACGCCGACGTGCTGGAGGTGCCCGGGGGCGACTCCCCGCTGACGGCGACGTCCCGGGTGCTGGAGAAGCTCCAGGCCTGGCTGACCGAGCCCGAGGCGGAACGCCTGGTCGTGGTGACGCGCGGCGCGGTGCCCGCCGGGGACGCCCCGGTGACCGACCCGGCCGCGGCGGCGGTGTGGGGCCTGGTCCGGTCCGCGCAGGCGGAAAACCCGGAGCGGATCGTCCTGCTGGACACCGACGGCGAAGTTCCGCTGGGTGCGGTGCTGGCCACCGGTGAGCCGCAGGTCGCGGTGCGCGGCACAGCGCTGTACGTCCCGCGCCTGGCCCGCGCCGACGGGGCCGCGGCGGCCCCGGTGTTCAGTCCACAAGGGACCGTGCTGGTCTCCGGTGCGGGTGTGCTCGGCGAGATCGTGGCGCGGCACCTGGTCACCCACCACGGCGTGCGGAAGCTGGTGCTCGCCAGCCGCCGCGGCCTGGACGCCGACGGCGCGAAGGACCTCGTCACCGACCTCATCGGCGAGGGCGCGGACGTGTCCGTCGTCGCCTGCGACCTCGCCGACCGGGACCAGGTGGCCGCCCTCCTGGCCGCCCACCGCCCGGCGAGCGTCATCCACACGGCGGGGGTTCTGGACGACGGCGTCATCGGGACGCTGACCCCGGAGCGGCTGGCCAAGGTGTTCGCGCCCAAGGTCGACGCGGTCCGTCACCTCGACGAGCTCACCCGCGACCGGGACCTCGGCGCGTTCGTCGTCTTCTCCTCCGGCTCGGGCGTGTTCGGCTCGCCCGGGCAGGGCAACTACGCGGCGGCGAACGCGTTCCTGGACGCGGCGATGGCGAGCCGCCGGGCGGCCGGGCTGCCCGGCCTCTCGCTGGCCTGGGGCCTGTGGGAGCAGGCCACCGGCATGACCGCGCACCTCGGCGGCACCGACCAGGCGCGAATGAGCCGGGGCGGGGTGCGGCCGATCACGGCCGAGGAGGGCATGGCCCTGTTCGACACGGCACTTTCCAGTACGGCACCGGGCGCACCGCCGGCGCTGCTCGTGCCGGTCAAGCTCGACCTGCGGGAGGTGCGGGCCGGCGGTGCCGTGCCGCACCTGCTGCGCGGCCTGGTCCGCACCGGGCGGCGGCAGGCCCAGGCCGCGTCCACAGTGGACAACCAGCTGCCGGGCCGGCTGGCCGGGCTGGCGGCGCCCGAGCAGGAGGCGCTGCTCGTCGACCTCGTGCGCGGTCAGGTCGCGGCGGTGCTCGGGCACAGCGGGGCGGACGCGGTCCGCGCCGACACCGCGTTCAAGGACGCCGGGTTCGACTCGCTCACCTCGGTCGACCTGCGCAACCGGCTGCGGGAGAGCACCGGGCTGAAGCTGCCCGCGACACTCGCCTTCGACTACCCGACCCCGCTGGTCCTCGCCCGGCACCTGCGCGACGAGCTCGGGGCCGGCGACGACGCGCTTTCGGTGGTGCACGCCCGGCTCGAAGACGTCGAGGCGCTGCTCGGCGGGCTGCGGCTCGACGAATCCACGAAGACCGGTCTCACCCTCCGGCTGCAGGGCCTGGTGGCCCGCTGCAACGGGGTGACCGACCAGACCGGCGGCGAAACGCTGGCGGACCGGCTCGAGTCCGCGTCCGCCGACGAAGTCCTCGACTTCATCGACGAGGAGCTGGGTCTCACCTGACCCCGGTTCGAGACCGACGCTCCAGCAACCTTTGTGAGGACACAGGAATGGCCACGGACGAGAAACTCCTCAAGTACCTCAAGCGCGTCACGGCGGAGCTGCACAGCCTGCGCAAGCAGGGGGCCCGGCACGCCGACGAACCGCTCGCCGTCGTCGGGATGGCCTGCCGGTTCCCGGGTGGGGTGTCGTCGCCCGAAGACCTGTGGCAGCTCGTGGCCGACGGCGTCGACGCCCTCTCGGACTTCCCTGACGACCGGGGCTGGGACACCGACGGCCTGTTCGACCCGGACCCCGACCACCCCGGGACGTCGTACACCAGCCAGGGCGGCTTCCTGCACGGCGCCGGGCAGTTCGACGCGGGCCTGTTCGGCGTCTCGCCGCGCGAGGCCCTCGTCATGGACCCGCAGCAGCGGGTGCTGCTGGAGACGTCGTGGGAGGCCATCGAAGATGCCGCCATCGACCCGCTTTCGCTGAAGGGCAGCGACGTCGGCGTGTTCTCCGGGGTCTTCACCCAGGGCTACGGCGCCGGGGCGATCACGCCGGACCTGGAGGCGTTCGCGGGCATCGGGGCGGCGTCGAGCGTGGCCTCGGGCCGGGTGTCCTACGTCTTCGGGCTCGAAGGCCCGGCGGTCACCGTCGACACGGCGTGCTCGTCGTCGCTGGTGGCCATCCACCTCGCCGCCCAGGCACTGCGCGCGGGCGAGTGCTCGATGGCGCTCGCCGGCGGGGCGACCGTGATGCCGACGCCCGGCACCTTCGTCGCGTTCTCCCGCCAGCGGGTGCTGGCCGCCGACGGCCGGTCCAAGGCCTTCTCCTCGACCGCGGACGGCACCGGCTGGGCCGAGGGCGCCGGGGTGCTCGTCCTCGAACGGCTTTCGGTGGCGCAGGAACGCGGGCACCGGATCCTGGCGGTGATCCGCGGCAGCGCGGTGAACCAGGACGGCGCGTCGAACGGCCTGACCGCGCCGAACGGGCCTTCGCAGCAACGCGTGATCCGCAAGGCGCTGGCCGGGGCCGGGCTGGTCGCGTCCGATGTGGACGTCGTGGAGGCGCACGGGACGGGCACCGCGCTGGGCGACCCCATCGAAGCGCAGGCGCTGCTGGCGACCTACGGCCAGGGCCGCGAGCGGCCCTTGTGGCTGGGCTCGATCAAGTCGAACTTCGGGCACACGCAGGCGGCCGCCGGGGTCGCGGGCGTGATCAAGATGGTGCAGGCGCTGCGGCACGGCGCCCTGCCGCCGACCCTGCACGTGGCCGAGCCGACACCCGAGGTCGACTGGTCGGCCGGTGCGGTGGAACTGCTGACCGAGCCGCGCGAGTGGCCCGGCGGCGACCGGCCGCGCCGGGCCGGGGTGTCCGCGTTCGGGATCAGCGGGACGAACGCGCACCTGATCCTCGAGGAGGCACCCCCGGCGGAAGCCGTCACGGAAGAACCGGAGGCCGAGGGGCCGGTGCCGCTGGTCGTTTCGGCGGGCAGCCCCGCGTCCTTGGCGGCCCAGGCCGGCCGCCTCGCCGGCGTCCTGGAGTCCGGCGGCGTGTCACGGGCCCGGCTGGCGAGCGCGCTGCGGTCGGGCCGGGCACTGCTCGGGGACCGCGCGGTCGTGGTCGCGGGAACGGACGAGGAAGCGGTGGCGGGGCTGCGTGCGGTGGCCCGCGGGGAACGCGCGCCCGGCGTGGTGACCGGTTCGGCCAAGCCCGGCAAGGTCGTCTACGTCTTCCCCGGCCAGGGGTCGCAGCGGCTCGGGATGGGCCGCGAACTGCACGACCGGTACCCGGTGTTCGCGACGGCGTTCGACGAGGCCTGCGCGCAGCTGGACGCCTGCCTGGCCGGACGGGCCGGGCACAGCGTGCGGGACGTCGTGCTCGGCGAAGTGCCGGCCGAAATCGGGCTGCTGAACCAGACGGTCTTCACGCAGGCCGGGCTGTTCGCGGTGGAGAGCGCGCTGTTCCGGCTCGCCGAGTCCTGGGGGGTCCGGCCGGACGTGGTGCTCGGCCACTCGATCGGGGAGATCACCGCCGCGTATGCCGCGGGCGTCTTCTCGCTGCCGGACGCCGCGCGGATCGTCGCGGCGCGGGGCCGGCTGATGCAGGCGCTGGCGCCGGGTGGGGCGATGGTCGCCGTGGCCGCCTCCGAAGACGAGGTCGCCGGACTGCTCGGCGAGGGCGTGGAACTCGCGGCCGTCAACGGCCCTTCGGCGGTCGTCCTCTCCGGGGACGAAGACGCGGTCGTCGCGGCCGCCGCCCGCATGCGCGAGCGCGGGCACAAGACCAAGCAGCTCAAGGTCTCGCACGCCTTCCACTCCGCCCGGATGGAACCGATGCTGGCCGAGTTCGCCGCCGAGCTGGCCGGCGTGACGTGGCGCGAGCCGGAGATCCCGGTGGTCTCCAACGTGACCGGCCGGCTCGCCGGGCCCGGCGAACTGACCGGGCCGGGCTACTGGGCCGAGCACGTGCGGCGGCCGGTGCGGTTCGCCGAGGGCGTCGCGGCCGCGGCGGAGGCCGGTGGCTCGCTGTTCGTGGAGCTCGGGCCGGGCGCGGCGCTGACCGCCCTCGTCGAGGAATCGGCCGACGTCGCGTGCGTCGCGGCCCTGCGGGACGACCGGCCGGAGGACACCGCGCTGATCGCCGCGGTCGCCGAGCTGTTCGTCCGCGGGGTGGCGGTCGACTGGTCCGCGCTGCTGCCGCCGGTGACCGGGTTCGTCGACCTGCCGAAGTACGCCTTCGACCAGCAGCACTACTGGCTGCAGCCCGCCGCGGCGGCCACGGACGCGGCCTCGCTCGGGCAGGTCGCGGCCGACCACCCGCTGCTGGGCGCGGTGGTCCGGCTGCCGCAGTCGGACGGCCTGGTCTTCACCTCCCGGCTGTCGCTGAAGTCGCACCCCTGGCTGGCCGACCACGTCATCGGCGGGGTGGTGCTCGTCGCGGGCACCGGGCTCGTCGAGCTGGCGGTCCGGGCCGGGGACGAGGCCGGCTGCCCGGTCCTCGAGGAACTCGTCATCGAGGCCCCGCTGGTCGTCCCCGGCCACGGCGGGGTCCGGATCCAGGTCGTCGTGGGCGCGCCGGGGGAGACCGGTTCGCGCGCGGTCGAGGTGTACTCCCTGCGCGAGGACGCCGGTGCGGAGGTCTGGACCCGG
The DNA here is from genome assembly GCF_042881395.1 of Amycolatopsis sp. NPDC058278. Classification (NCBI taxonomy): domain Bacteria; kingdom Bacillati; phylum Actinomycetota; class Actinomycetes; order Pseudonocardiales; family Pseudonocardiaceae; genus Amycolatopsis; species Amycolatopsis sp. NPDC058278. The sequence goes on from NZ_JBHVXZ010000002.1 coordinate 76,870, forward strand.
CACGCGACCGGATTCCTGGCCGCGACGCCGTCGCGGCCGAAGCCGTTCGACTTCACCGCTTGGCCGCCGCCCGGCGCCGAGCGCGTCGAGGTCGAGGACTTCTACGACGGCCTCGTCGAGCGCGGGTACGCCTACGGGCCGTCCTTCCGCGGCCTGCGGGCGGTGTGGCGGCGCGGCAGCGGGCAGAACAACGAGGTGTTCGCCGAGGTCGCCCTCCCCGAGGACGACCGCGCGGACGCCGCCCGGTTCGGCATCCACCCCGGCCTGCTGGACGCCGCCCTGCACGCGGGCATGCTCGGTGCCACCACGACGGAAGAGCCGGGCCGGCCGGTGCTGCCGTTCGCCTGGAACGGCTTGGTCCTGCACGCGGCCGGGGCGTCGGCGCTGCGGGTCCGGCTCGCCCCGAGCGGTCCGGACGCCTTGTCGGTCGAGGCCGCGGACGAGGCCGGTGGTCTCGTCGTGACGGCGGATTCGCTGGTCTCCCGGCCGGTGTCGGCCGAACAGCTGGGCGCGGCGGCTCATCATGACGCGTTGTTCCGCCTGGAGTGGGCCGAGGTGACCCCGGCCGGAGAAGCCCCGGCGGATCACATCGAGGTGCTCGAAGCCGTCGGCGAAGAGCCCTTGGACCTGACCGGCCGGGTCCTGGAGGCCGTGCAGACCTGGCTCGCCGACGCGGCCGACGAAGCCCGGCTGGTCGTGGTGACCCGGGGCGCGGTGCCCGCCGGCGACGGTGTGGTGCGCGACCCCGCGGGTGCCGCGGTGTGGGGGCTGGTCCGGGCCGCGCAGGCGGAGAACCCCGGCCGGATCGTCCTGCTGGACACCGACGGCGACGTCCCGCTGGGTCCGGTGCTGGCCTCGGGGGAGCCCCAGGTCGCCGTCCGGGGCACCACGCTGACGGCCCCGCGGCTGGCGCGTGCCGAAGCCGTCGCGGAACCGGTCGTGTCCGGTCCGGACGGGACGGTCCTGATCTCGGGGGCCGGCTCGCTGGGCGTGCTCACCGCCCGGCACCTGGTGGCCCGGCACGGGGTCCGGCGGCTGGTGCTCGCCAGCCGGCGAGGCCCGGACGCCGTCGGCATGGCCGAGCTGACCGCCGAGCTCACCGCCCAGGGCGCCGAGGTCTCCGTGGTCGCGTGCGACCTGGCCGACCGGGACCAGGTGGCCGCGTTGCTGGCCGAACACCGCCCGGCCGCCGTCGTGCACACGGCGGGCGTGCTGGACGACGGCGTCTTCGAGTCGTTGACGCGGGAGCGGCTGGCCGGCGTGTTCGCGCCGAAGGTCACCGCGGTCCGCCACCTCGACGAGCTCACCCGCGAGCGGGACCTCGGCGCCTTCGTCGTGTTCTCGTCCGCCTCCGGGGTCTTCGGCTCCGCCGGGCAGGGCAACTACGCCGCCGCCAACGCCTACCTCGACGCCGTGGTGGCGAACCGCCGGGCCGCGGGCCTGCCGGGCACCTCGCTGGCCTGGGGCCTGTGGGAGCAGACCGACGGCATGACCGCCCACCTCGGCGGTGCCGACCAGGCACGCGCCAGCCGCGGTGGCGTCCTGGCCATCTCGCCCGCCGAGGGCATGGAGCTGTTCGACGCCGCGGTCGGCGCGCCGGACGCGCTCGTCGTCCCGGTCAAGCTCGACCTGCGCAAGACCCGCGCCGGCGGGACGGTGCCGCACCTGCTGCGCGGCCTGGTCCGCCCCGGCAGGCAGCAGGCGCGTCCGGCGTCCACAGTGAACCGTGGACTGACCGGGCGGCTCGCCGGGCTCGCCCCGGCGGAGCAGGAGGCGCTGTTGCTCGACGTCGTCCGCACGCAGGTCGCGCTGGTCCTCGGGCACGCCGGCCCGGAAGCCGTCCGCGCGGACACGGCGTTCAAGGACACCGGCTTCGACTCGCTGACGTCGGTGGAACTGCGGAACCGCCTGCGCGAGGCGAGCGGGCTGAAGCTGCCCGCGACGCTCGTCTTCGACTACCCGACGCCGGTCGCGCTGGCCCGCTACCTGCGTGCCGAACTCGGCGACCCGGCGGCGAGCGTTCCGGTGGCCGCCGCGGCCGCCGCGGATCCCGGCGAGCCGATCGCGATCGTCGGCATGGCGTGCCGGCTGCCGGGCGGGGTCACCGATCCCGAAGGCCTGTGGCGCCTGGTGCGCGAAGGCCTCGAAGGGCTGTCCCCCTTCCCCGAGGACCGGGGCTGGGACCTGGAGAACCTGTTCGACGACGACCCCGACAGCTCCGGCACGACGTACACCAGCCAGGGGGGTTTCCTCGACGGCGCCGGCCTCTTCGACGCGGGGTTCTTCGGGATTTCGCCGCGGGAGGCCCTGGCCATGGACCCGCAGCAGCGGCTGCTGCTGGAGACGTCCTGGGAAGCCCTCGAAGGCCTCGGTGTCGACCCGGGTTCGTTGAAGGGCGCCGACGTCGGGGTGTTCGCCGGGGTGTCCAACCAGGGCTACGGGATGGGCGCGGATCCGGCCGAACTGGAGGGGTACGCGAGCACGGCGGGCGCTTCGAGCGTCGTGTCGGGCCGGGTCTCCTACGTCTTCGGGTTCGAAGGGCCGGCCGTCACGATCGACACGGCGTGCTCGTCGTCGCTGGTCGCGATGCACCTGGCCGGACAGGCACTGCGGCAGGGCGAGTGCTCGATGGCCCTGGCCGGCGGCGTCACGGTGATGGGGACGCCGGGCACCTTCGTGGAGTTCGCGAAGCAGCGTGGCCTGGCCGGCGACGGCCGGTGCAAGGCCTACGCGGACGGCGCGGACGGCACCGGCTGGGCCGAGGGTGCCGGGATCGTCGTGCTGGAGCGGCTTTCGGTGGCGCGCGAGCGCGGCCACCGGGTGCTGGCCGTGCTGCGCGGCAGCGCGGTGAACTCCGACGGCGCCTCCAACGGCCTGACCGCCCCCAACGGGCCGTCGCAGCAGCGGGTGATCCGCCGGGCCCTCGCCGGCGCCGGCCTCCAGCCGTCCGATGTGGACATGGTGGAGGGGCACGGCACCGGGACGGCGCTGGGTGACCCGATCGAGGCGCAGGCCCTGCTGGCCACCTACGGCAAGGACCGGAACCCGGAGAAGCCGCTGTGGCTGGGGTCGGTGAAGTCGAACTTCGGGCACACGCAGTCGGCCGCCGGGGTCGCCGGGGTGATCAAGATGGTGCAGGCGCTGCGGCACGGCGTCATGCCACCCACCCTGCATGTGGACCGGCCCACCAGCCAGGTCGACTGGTCCGCCGGGGCGGTCGAAGTGCTGACCGAGGCGCGGGAGTGGCCGCGCACCGGCCGTCCGCGCCGGGCCGGGGTGTCCTCGTTCGGGATCAGCGGCACCAACGCCCACCTGATCATCGAAGAAGCGCCGGCCGAGGCGGAGCCGGTCGCCGGACCGCACGACGGCGGCGTGGTGCCGCTGGTCGTTTCGGCCCGCACCGCCGGATCCCTGGCCGGCCAGGCCCGCCGCCTGGCCTCGCTCCTCGAGGACGAGCCTCTTCCCGGCGTCGCCGGTGCGCTGCCCGGCCGCGCGCTGTTCGGCGAGCGCGCGGTCGTCGTGGCGGATTCCGCCGAGGAAGCCCGCAGTGGTCTCTCTGCGCTGGCCCGCGGCGAGGACGAACCGGGCCTGGTCACCGGCCGGGCGCCCGCGTCCGGCCTGCCGGGCAAGCTCGTCTGGGTGTTCCCGGGCCAGGGAACGCAGTGGGCGGGCATGGGCCGGGAACTCCTGGAGACGTCCCCCGTGTTCGCCGAGCGGATCGCCGAGTGTGCGGCCGCGCTGGCGCCGTGGATCGACTGGTCGCTGGTCGACGTGCTGCGCGGCGATGACCCCGGCCTGGCGGACCGGGTGGATGTCCTGCAGCCCGCGAGCTTCGCGATGATGGTCGGCCTGGCCGCGGTGTGGTCCTCGGCCGGGGTGGTGCCCGACGCGGTGCTCGGCCACTCCCAGGGCGAGATCGCCGCGGCGTGCGTGTCGGGGGCGTTGTCGCTCGAAGACGCGGCGAAGGTGGTCGCGCTGCGCAGCCAGGCCATCGCCGCGAAGCTCTCCGGCCGCGGCGGCATGGCCTCGGTCGCCCTGAGCGAAGAAGACGCCGTCACGCGCTTGGCGCCGTGGGCCGGCCGGGTCGAGGTGGCCGCGGTCAACAGCCCGTCGTCGGTGGTGATCGCCGGGGACGCCGAGGCCCTCGCCGAAGCCCTCGAAGCGCTGTCCGGCCAGGGCGTCCGCGTCCGGCGGGTGGCCGTGGACTACGCCTCGCACACCCGGCACGTCGAAGACATCGAGGAGACCCTGGCCGAAGCGCTGGCCGGGATCGGCGCCCGGGCACCGCTGGTGCCGTTCCTCTCCACCCTGACCGGTGCGTGGATCCGGGACGCGGGAGTCGTGGACGGCGGTTACTGGTACCGGAACCTGCGCGGCCAGGTGCGGTTCGGCCCGGCCGTGACGGCCTTGCTCGAGCAGGGGCACGGCGTGTTCGTCGAGATCAGCGCCCACCCGGTGCTGGTCCAGCCGATCACCGAGCTCACCGACGAAACCGACGCCGTCGTCACCGGTTCGCTGCGCCGGGACGACGGCGGCCTGCGGCGCCTGCTGACGTCGATGGCCGAGCTGTTCGTTCGTGGCGTCGAGGTGGACTGGACGTCGCTCGTGCCGCCCGCCCGGGCCGACCTCCCGACGTACGCCTTCGACCACGAGCACTACTGGCTCCGCGCCGCGGACACCGCCTCGGACGCCGTCTCGCTGGGGCTGGCCGGGGCGGACCACCCGCTGCTCGGCGCGGTCGTCGAGCTGCCGCAGTCCGACGGCCTGGTCTTCACTTCCCGGCTGTCGCTGCGCTCGCACCCCTGGCTGGCCGACCACGCGGTCCGGGACGTCGTGATCGTCCCCGGCACCGGGCTGGTCGAGCTGGCCGTGCGGGCCGGTGACGAAGCCGGCTGCCCGGTGCTCGACGAGCTGGTGATCGAGGCGCCGCTCGTGGTGCCCCGCCGCGGCGGGGTCCGCGTGCAGGTCGCCCTCGGCGGCCCCGGCGACGACGGCTCACGCACCGTGGACGTCCACTCCCTGCGCGAGGACGCGGACGGCTGGATCCGGCACGCCACGGGCGTGCTGGTCCCGGAGAACCGGCCGCGGGGAACCGCCGCGTTCGACTTCGCCGCGTGGCCGCCACCGGAGGCGGAACCCGTGGACGTCACCGGTGCCTACGACGTGCTCGCGGACGTCGGTTACGGCTACGGGCCCACGTTCCGGGCCGTGCGGGCGGTGTGGCGGCGCGGCAGTGGGGACAACACCGAAACCTTCGCCGAAATAGCGCTGCCCGAAGACGCTCGCGCGGAAGCCGGCCGGTTCGGCATCCACCCCGCGCTGCTGGACGCGGCCCTGCATTCGACGATGGTCAGCGCCGCGGCGGACACCGAGTCCTACGGCGACGAGGTGCGGCTGCCGTTCGCGTGGAACGGGCTGCGGCTGCACGCCGCCGGCGCCTCGGTGCTGCGGGTCCGCGTCGCCAAGCCCGAGCGGGACAGCCTGTCGCTGGAGGCCGTGGACGAGACCGGCGGCCTGGTCGTGACGCTGGATTCCCTGGTCGGTCGCCCGGTGTCGAACGAACAGCTGACGACGGCGGCGGGTTCGGCGGGCGCCGGCTCGCTGTACCGCGTGGACTGGACGCCACTGTCCTCTGTGGATACTTCGGGGCCGGTGCCGTCGTGGGTTCCGGTCGCCTCCGCGGAAGAGGTGGCGACGCTCGCCGACGACGTGCTCACCGGCGCGGCGGAGGCGCCGGCGGTCGCCGTCATGGAAGCCGTCGCCGGCGAGGACCCGGTGCTGGCGCTCACCGTCCGGGTGCTGGACGTGGTCCAGTGCTGGCTGGCCGGCGGCGGGCTGGAGGGGACGAAGCTGGCGATCGTGACCCGCGGCGCGGTGCCCGCCGGCGACGGTGTGGTGCACGACCCGGCCGCGGCCGCGGTGTGGGGACTGGTCCGGGCCGCGCAGGCGGAGAACCCGGACCGGATCGTCCTGCTCGACGTCGAGCCCGAAGCCGACGTGCCGCCGCTGCTGGCGTCGGTGCTCGCCGACGGCGAGCCGCAGGTCGCGGTGCGCGGCACCACCCTGTCCATCCCCCGCCTCGCCCGCGCCGCCCGGCCGGACCCGGCCGCCGGCTTCAAGACCCGGGGGCCGGTGCTGGTCACCGGCGGGACCGGCTCGCTCGGCGGCCTGGTCGCCCGGCACCTCGTCGAGCGGCACGGCGTCCGGCAGCTGGTGCTGGCCAGTCGCCGGGGCCTCGACGCCGAGGGCGCGAAGGACCTGGTCGCCGACCTCACCGGCCTGGGCGCCGACGTATCGGTCGCGGCCTGCGACGTCGCCGACCGGGACCAGGTGGCGGCCCTGCTCGAGGAGCACCGGCCGACCGCCGTGGTGCACACGGCGGGCGTTTCGGACGCCGGGGTGATCGGGACGGTGACGCCGGACCGGCTGGCCGAGGTGTTCGCGCCCAAGGTCGACGCGGTCCGCCACCTCGACGAGCTGACCCGCGACCTGGACCTCGACGCCTTCGTCGTCTACTCCTCGGTTTCCGCGGTGTTCATGGGCGCGGGCAGCGGCAGCTACGCCGCGGCGAACGCGTACCTGGACGGGCTGATGGCCCACCGGCGCGCGGCCGGCCTGCCGGGCCAGTCGCTGGCGTGGGGGCTGTGGGACCAGACCACCGGCGGCATGGCGGCCGGGACCGACGAGGCCGGCCGGGCCCGGATGACCCGGCGCGGCGGGCTGGTCGCCATGAAACCCGCGGAGGGCATGGACCTCTTCGACGCCGCCATCGGGTCGGGGGAGGCACTGCTGGTGCCCGCCCAGCTCGACCTGCGGGGCCTGCGCGCCGAGGCGGCGGGCGGCACCGAAGTACCGCACCTGCTGCGCGGCCTGGTCCGCGCCGGGCGCCGTCAGGCCCGTGTGACGTCCACTGTGGACGAAGACTGGACCGGCCGGCTGGCCGGGCTCGAGCCGGACGAGCGGGCGGAGGTCCTCCTGGACCTGGTGCGCGCCCAGGTGGCCGGGGTACTGGGCTACCGCGCCGCCCACCAGGTCGATCCGGACCAGGGACTGTTCGAGATCGGGTTCGACTCGCTCACCGCGATCGAACTCCGCAACCGGCTGCGCGCCCGCACCGAACGGAAGATCGGGCCCAGTGTCGTCTTCGACCATCCGACGCCGGCCCTGCTCGCCGCGCACCTGAACGAGCTGCTCTGAAAGAAGGTGGAGAACGTGTTCGACCTGGAGACCTACCTCCAGCGGATCGGCTGCGGCGGGGAAACCGGCGTGGACCTCGAGACGCTCGCGAAGCTGCAGAAGAGCCACCTGATGGCGATCCCGTACAACAGCCTCGCCTACGAACTCCGCGACGCGGTGAACGTCGTCGACCTCGACGAGGACGACGTCTTCGTGACCAGCATCGCCGAAGGGAACGGGGGCGCCTGCTACCACCTGAACCGGCTGTTCCACCGGCTCCTGACCGAACTCGGTTACGACGTCACGCCGCTGGCCGGCAGCACCGCCGAAGGCCGGGAGACCTTCGGCACCGACGTCGAGCACATGTTCAACCTGGTCACCCTGGACGGCGCCGACTGGCTCGTGGACGTCGGCTACCCCGGCCCCACCTACGTCGAGCCACTGGAGGTCTCGCCCGCGGTGCAGACCCGGTGCGGGAGCCAGTTCCGGCTGGTGGAGCAGGAATCCGGGTACGCGCTGCAACGCCGGGGTGCGGTCACCCGCTGGAGCGTCGTCTACACGTTCACGACGCAACCGCGTCAGTGGAGTGACTGGAAGGAACTGGAGGACAACTTCCGGGCCCTCGTGGGGGACACCACCCGCACCGACACGCAGGAAACCCTGTGCGGCCGGGCGTTCGCGAACGGCCAGGTGTTCCTGCGGCAGCGCCGCTACCTGACGGTCGAGAACGGCCGCGAGCAGGTGCGCACGATCACCGACGACGACGAGTTCCGGACGCTGGTGTCCCGCGTGCTGTCCGGCGACCTCGGCTGAACTGGCGAAAGGCACGACGATGACGGAAAAAGCGGGCCTGCTGGCGAAGTTCGCCGGCTTCTGCAAAGCCGCGTACGAGCACCACTACATCCCGTACCTGAACTTCTTCTATGGCGGCGAATACCTCCACCACGGCAGCGAGCCGGTGTCCCGGATCGCGGACCTGCCGTACGTGACCGTGCCGGAGCCGCGGAAGAAGACGCCGTGAGGACGACGATTCCGGTCCGCCTGGCGGACCGCTCCTACGACGTGCTCGTCGGCCCCGGGGTGCGGACGACATTGCCCGAGGTCGTCCAGCGGCTCGGCGCGAGGCGGGCCGTGGTCGTGTCCGCCCGCCCGGCGGACTGGGTGCCCGGCACCGGCGTCGAGACCCTGCTGCTCCCGGCGCGCGACGGCGAGCCGGCCAAGCGCCTGTCCACAGTGGAGGAACTGTGCGGTGAGTTCGCGCGGTTCGGGCTCACCCGGTCCGACGTCGTGGTCTCCTGCGGCGGCGGCACGACCACGGACGTCGTCGGGCTCGCGGCCGCGCTGTACCACCGGGGTGTCGCGGTGGTCCACCTGCCCACGTCCCTGCTCGCCCAGGTCGACGCCAGCGTCGGGGGGAAGACCGCGGTGAACCTGCCGGCGGGCAAGAACCTCGTCGGTGCGTACTGGCAGCCCAGCGCGGTGCTGTGCGACACGGACTACCTGACGACACTGCCGCGGCGGGAGGTGCTGAACGGCCTCGGCGAGATCGCCCGCTGCCACTTCATCGGCGCGCCGGACCTGCGGGGGCGGTCGCTGCCGGAGCAGATCGCCGCCAGCGTGACCCTCAAGGCGGGCATCGTCGCGCAGGACGAGCGGGACACCGGGCTGCGCCACCTGCTCAACTACGGCCACACGCTGGGGCACGCGCTGGAGATCGCCACCGGCTTCGCCCTGCGCCACGGTGAGGCGGTGGCGATCGGCACGGTCTTCGCGGGCCGGCTGGCGGGCGCGCTGGGCCGCCTCGAACAGTCCGGAGTGGACGAACACCTCGCCGTCGTCCGCCACTACGGCCTGCCCGCCGCGCTGCCCGCGGACGTCGACCCGGCCGTGCTCGTCCGCCAGATGTACCGGGACAAGAAGGCGATCACCGGGCTCGCCTTCGTCCTGGCCGGGCCGCGGGGCGCGGAGCTGGTGAGCGACGTGCCGGCGCGGGTCGTCACGGACGTCCTGGACCGGATGCCCCGCGACAGCCTGGAAAACCTGGTGGGGGCGACGGAAGCGGCGGCGACGTGAAGCGGCTGCCGGCGGAGCCGGACCTCGCGGTCCACGGCCGGGCGGTCGACCGGGTGCTGGCCGGCCGGCTGAGCGCGGCGCTGGCCCGGCCGGCCGCGCAGCAGCCGTGCTGGCCGGACGCCGGGCGGGCGGGCACGGTGCTCGAGCTGCTGCACGACGCCGAGCCGATCGTGGCGCCGGAGGAGACGGCCCGGCTGAGCGCGCGGCTCGCGTCGGTCGCCCGCGGTGAGGCGTTCCTGCTGCAGGGCGGGGACTGCGCGGAGACGTTCGCCGGCAACACCGAGCCGCACCTGCGGGCCAACCTCGGGGTGCTGGAGCGGATGGGCGAGGTGCTGGCCGATGCGGCCGGCCTGCCGGTGGTCAAGATCGCCCGGATGGCCGGGCAGTTCGCCAAGCCGCGGTCCCAGGCCGTCGACGCGCTGGGCCTGCCGGTGTACCGGGGCGACATCGTGAACTCCCCGGAGTGCACGGCCGCCGCCCGCACCCCCGACCCCCACCGGATGCTGCTGGCCTACGCCCACGCCGCCGGCGCGATGGACCTCGTCCGCAAGCTCTGCGCCGAAGGCATCGAAGAACCCCTGGCCGCGCAGGTGGTGCTCGCGGGCGCCCGCCGCGCGTCCTCGGCCGGCGGCCGGCCGTTCCCGGACTTCGGGCGGCCGGCGCGCCCGGCCGAGATCTACGTCAGCCACGAGATGCTCCTGCTCGACTACGAGCGGGCCATCCTGTGGGCGGATTCGAGTGGCCCGGAACCGCGGCTGTCCAGCGGGCTGGCGCACTTCCTGTGGATCGGCGAGCGCACCCGCCAGCTCGACGGCGCCCACATCGCCTTCGCGGAACTGCTGTCCAACCCGATCGGCCTGAAGCTGGGGCCGAGCTGCACGCCGGAAGAGGTCGTCGAGTACGTGCGGCGGCTCGACCCGCACCGCACGCCGGGCCGGCTGACGCTGGTCAGCCGCATGGGGCACGCCCGGGTCCGGGAGCTGCTCCCGCCGATCGTGGAGAAGGTCGCCGCCTCCGGGCACGAGGTGATCTGGCAGTGCGACCCGATGCACGGCAACACCCGGACGTCGGGCAACGGCTACAAGACCCGGCACTTCGGTCACGTCGTCGCCGAGCTGGCCGGCTTCTTCGCCGTGCACCGGCAGCTCGGCACCCACGCCGGCGGCATCCACGTCGAGGTGACCGGCGAGGACGTGACGGAATGCCTCGGCGGGGCCGCGGGCATCGCGGAGGCCGACCTGCCCGACCGCTACCTGACCGCCTGCGATCCGCGGCTCAACGCCGGCCAGTCGGTCGAACTCGCGTTCGCGATCGCGAAGATGCTGCGCTAGCCGCAGCGGGGAGACCGAGATGACCATCAGCGGCAGCACCCGCCTGTACGTCGTGCTGGGCGATCCGGTCGCCCAGGTCCAGTCGCCCGGGCTGCTGAACCCGCTCTTCGCGGAGCTGGACGTCGACGCGGTGCTCGTCCCGGTGCACGCGCCGGCGCCGGACCTCGAGCGGATCGTCGCCGGGCTGCGGGCCGTCGCCAACCTCGACGGCATCTTCGTCACCGTGCCGCACAAGGTGGCCGTGGCCGGGCTCGCCGACCGGCGCAGCCCGATGGTGGAGATCACCGGCAGCGCCAACGCCCTGCGGCGCGAAGCCGACGGCCGGTGGTACGCCGAGAACTTCGACGGCACCGGGTTCACGGCCGGGCTCGTCGGCGCCGGGCACGACCCGAAGGCCCGCCGGGTGTCCCTCGTCGGTGCCGGGGGCGCGGGCAGCGCCATCGCGGCCGCCCTCCTGGCGGCCGGTGCCGACCGGCTGGCGCTGTGCGATCCGGACACCGCGAAGCTGGCCGCCCTGAAGGGCCGCCTGGACGCGCACTGGCCGGGCCGGACGTCGGTGTCGGCCGAGCCGGACACCGCGGGCGCCGACATCGTCGTGAACGCGACCCCGCTCGGGCTGCGACCCGGCGACCCGCTGCCGTTCCGGCCGGACCGGCTGGCCCCGGGCCGCGTGGTCGCCGACATCGTCATGAAACCCCGCGAAACCCGCCTTCTCCGCGAAGCGGCGGCCCTCGGTCACCACGTCCATTACGGCAGCCACATGCTCACCGGGCAATTGGACTCCTACCGCGATTTCTTCGGCCTCGGTTGAACGAACCGGCCACTACCAAGCCGAGGGATGTAGGCCGCCCGGGGGCCGATCTAGCCTGGTGGGGACGCTGATTCCGAGGCATTCCGGACACGGCACGGGCTTTTTCTGCAATTCGAACCCCAGCGGAGATTCGGAGAACCATGAACGCGCGAAAGGCACCGGAATTCCCCGCGTGGCCGCAGTACGACGACGCCGAGCGGGACGGACTGGTCCGCGCGCTCGAACAGGGTCAGTGGTGGCGCATGGGCGGGGACGAGGTGAACTCCTTCGAGCGCGAGTTCGCCGCCCACCACGGCGCCGCGCACGCGCTGGCGGTCACGAACGGGACGCACGCGCTGGAACTGGCCCTGCAGGTCATGGGCGTCGGCCCGGGCACCGAGGTCATCGTGCCGGCCTTCACCTTCATCTCCTCGTCCCAGGCGGCCCAGCGGCTCGGCGCGGTCACCGTCCCGGTCGACGTCGACGCGGCCACCTACAACCTCGACCCGGAGGCGGTCGCCGCGGCCGTCACCCCGCGCACCAAGGTGATCATGCCGGTGCACATGGCCGGGCTGATGGCCGACATGGACGCGCTGGCGAAGATCTCCGCCAACACGGGTGTCCCGCTGCTGCAGGACGCCGCGCACGCGCACGGCGCACGCTGGCAGGGCAAGCGCGTCGGCGAGCTGGACAGCATCGCCACGTTCAGCTTCCAGAACGGCAAGCTGATGACGGCGGGCGAGGGCGGTGCGGTCGTCTTCCCCGAGGGCGAAACCGAAAAGTACGAGACCGCGTTCCTCCGGCACAGCTGCGGCCGTCCCCGCGACGACCGCCGGTACTTCCACAAGATCGCCGGCTCCAACATGCGGCTCAACGAGTTCTCCGCGTCCGTGCTGCGCGCGCAGCTGGCCCGCCTCGACGAGCAGATCGCCGTGCGCGACGAGCGCTGGACGCTGCTGTCCCGCCTGCTCGGCGAGATCGACGGCGTCGTGCCGCAGGGCGGCGACGTGCGTGCCGACCGCAACTCTCACTACATGGCCATGTTCCGCGTTCCCGGGCTCCCCGAGGACCGGCGCAACGCCCTGGTCGACCGGCTCGTCGAGGCCGGCCTGCCCGCCTTCGCCGCGTTCCGCGCGATCTACCGCACCGACGCCTTCTGGGAGCTCGGCGCCCCGGACGAAAGCGTGGACGCGATCGCGAAGCGCTGCCCGAACACCGACGCGATCAGCAGTGACTGCGTCTGGCTGCACCACCGGGTCCTGCTGGCCGGCGAGCCGGAGCTGCACGCGACCGCCGAGATCATCGCCGACGCCGTGGCCCGGGCATGAGTGTCCGGGCCGCGGTGGTCGGGCTCGGCTGGGCGGGCCGGGAGCTGTGGCTGCCCCTGCTGCGCGAGCACGCGGACTTCGAGGTGGTCGCCGCCGTGGACGCCGATCCGGCGTCGCGCCAGGCGTTCACGAAGGCGACCGGCATCCCCACGCACGCCGCGGTGTCCGCGCTGACCGCGCGCGAGGTCGACCTCGCCGTCGTGGCGGTGCCCAACTACCTGCACACCGAGGTGGCGGGCGCGCTGCTCGCCACCGGGATCTCCGTGTTCCTCGAGAAGCCGGTGTGCCTGACCTCGGCCGAGATCGACGTCCTCGCGGCAGCCGAACGCAGCGGCGGGATGCTGCTGGCCGGCAGCGCCGCCCGCTACCGCGGTGACGTCGGGGCGCTGCGGCAGGTCCTGCCCGAGCTGGGCGACATCCGGCACATCGCGATGGGCTGGATCCGGGCGCGCGGCGTGCCGCGCGCGGGCGGCTGGTTCACCCAGCGTGAGAAGGCCGGCGGGGGAGCGCTGTACGACCTCGGCTGGCACCTGCTCGACACGCTCGCGTTCCTGCTCGGCCCGGCCGCCTTCACGCAGGTCATCGGCGTGACCTCGGACGACTTCGTCAACGCCGGCGCCTGGCGCGCCGCGTGGCGGCAGGACCAGCTCGGCGCGGACGCCGCCGACGTCGAGGACACCGCGCGCGGCTTCCTGGTCCGCGAGGACGGCGTCTCGGTCTCCCTGCGGGCGAGCTGGGCCTCGCACCAGGCACGGGACGTCTCGCTGATCCACGTCGAGGGCAGCGCCGGCACCGCCGACCTGCGGTGCACCTTCGGGTTCAGCCCCAACCGCGAGCCCGAACCCGTGCTGTCGGTGACCCGCGAGGGCACCACCACCCGGCTGCCCGTGCCGCTCGAGCGCGTCGGCGTCGAATACACGCGCCAGGTGAGCGACCTCGCCGCGATGCTGGCCGATCCCGGCAACCGCGGCCGGGCCGTCGCCGAAGCGCGGCCGATCGTCTCGATGATCGAGAACTTCTACGCCTCCGCGGGCTCGGCGCGCGGCCGGGGTGCGGTTCCGGCGTACCAGTGATGAAGGAGCGCTCCATGACATTCCCGATCGTCGACCGACCGCACGCCGGGGCCGATCCCTCGGCACCGGTCCGGCACGCGGTCATCTTCGACCTCGACGGGGTCGTCGTCGACAGCTTCGCGGTGATGAGCGAGGCCTTCGCGATCGCCTACGCCGAAGTCGTCGGTGACGGGCCCGCGCCCTTCGAGGAATATCGGCGCCACCTCGGCCGATACTTTCCCGATATCATGCGGATCATGGACCTTCCACTGGAGATGGAGGAACCCTTCGTCCGCGAGAGCTACCGCCTCGCCGGCGAGGTCCAGGTCTTCGACGGGGTCACCGAGCTGCTGCTGACGCTGCGGGCCCGTGGCCTGCGGCTGGCCATCGCCACCGGCAAGAGCGGACCGCGGGCGCGGTCGCTGCTCGGCGACCTCGGCCTGCTCCCGTTCTTCGAGCACGTCATCGGCTCGGACGAGGTCGCCCGGCCCAAGCCGGCGCCCGACATCGTGCGGCACGCGCTGGACCTGCTGGACGTCCCGCCGGAGCTGGCCATCATGATCGGTGACGCGCCCACCGATCTGGCGAGTGCGCGAGGTGCCGGCGTCGCCTCGGCCGCCGCGCTGTGGGCGCCTCCGGACGACATCGGCGAGCTGCTCGCCGCCGGTCCCGACGTGGTGCTGCGGCAGCCGGCCGACCTGCTCGCGCTCTGCCCGTCGGTGCCCGGCTGACGACGTGGGCACCCCGTACCACCTCGGCATCGACGTCGGCGGCACGAAGGTCGCCTTCCGCGTCGAGACCGGATCCGTCTGTGTCGAGGAAACCTCGTTCTCCTGGGGAGCCCGGCACAGCGCCGAGGAGGACCTCGCCCAGCTCACCGGCCACGTGGCCCGGCTGCGGGACCGCCTCGGCACGCCGCTGGAGGCGGTCGGGGTCGCGATGCCCGGCACGGTCGGCCCGGACGGCCGGGTGGCGACCTGGCCCAGCCGTCCGGAGTGGACCGGGGTGGACCTGAAAACGGCGTTGCACAAGCTGTTCCCCGAAGCGGCGGTCGCCTGGGCCGACGACGGTGACCTCGGCGCGCTCGCCGAGGCGCGGGCATCCGGCTGCGAGAACCTCCTGTACATCGGGATCGGCACCGGCATCGGCGGCGGCCTGGTCCTGGGTGGCGTGCCGTGCCCCGGCCTCGGCCGGGGTTCGTTCGAGATCGGCCACGTGATCGTGGAGATGGGCGGAGTCCGCTGCGTCTGCGGCCGCCGCGGCTGCCTGCAGGCGCTCGCCTCGGGCCCGGCGACCCTCCGCCGCGCGAGCCTGTTGCGCGGAGCGGACGTCACCTACTACGGGCTGCAGCGCGCGTTGCGCAACGGGGAGCCGTGGGCGGCGGACGCGCTGGAAGGAACGACCCGGGCGCTGGCGGCCGCGGTGACCGGCGTCCAGGAGCTGGTCCACCCGGACCGGGTGCTGATCGGCGGCGGTTTCGCGGCCGGGATCCCGGAGATCGTGCCGTCGGTGTCGGGGTTCTTGGCGGATCTGGTGCGTCAGGGTCAGGCGCCGCTGCCGGTGGAGCCGGCCGCGTTGGGCGGGTTGTCGTCGTTGCGGGGCGCGGTGGCCCTCGCCGGGCTGGTGGCGGCCGGGGAAGTGCCGTGAGCCGCCCCCGCAGCACTGCTCACCTGCGGGATCCCGCGCGCGTCTCGCGTGCGTAGGTTCGGCGCCATGGGCACTCTCGTTTCCTTCCACGCACACCCCAACGACGACACCACCACCTGCGGCGGCGTCCTGCGCAAGGCCCACGAGGACGGCCACCGCGTAGTCCTCGTGCTCGCCACCCGCGGCGAGCAGGGCTACCAGCCGGACGGTCTCCTCGCCGAGGGCGAGACGCTGGCCGACCGCCGGGCCGTCGAAGCCAGGGCGGCCGCCGACGTGCTCGGCGTGGACCGGGTCGAGTTCCTCGGCTACACCGATTCCGGGATGGTGGCCGCGGCCGACGGCGCCCGCACGTTCCAGACGGCCGACGTCGAGGAAGCGGCGCAGAAGGTTGCCGCGATCCTCCGCGAGGAGCAGGCGGACGTGCTGACGGTGTACGACGAGAAGGGCACCTACGGCGACCCCGACCACATCCAGGTGCACCGCGTCGGCACGCGCGCGGCGGAGCTCGCGGGCACGCCGAAGGTGTTCCAGTCCACGATCAACCGCGAGCACATCAAGGCGAACCAGCGTGTGCTCGCCGAGCAGGCCGGTGTCGAGCTGCCCGCGGGGCCGGACTTCGGCACCCCGGAGGCGGAGCTCACCTGCCGGGTCGACGTCTCCGCGTACACCGAGTACAAGCGCAAGGCGCTGCTCGCCCACGCCAGCCAGATCACCCCGCAGTCCACGCTGTTCACGGACCTGCCGGAGGACACGTTCCGCACCATGTTCGGCACCGAGTGGTTCATCCGCGCCGGTCAGGGGCCGGGGATCACCGAAACCGACCTCATGGCGTAACCACCCCTTGTTCTCTCCGGGCCGCACCGCACGGGCACCCGCCCGCGCCGTGCGGCCCGTCTTTTCACGGAGGCACCATGGTCTATGCGTTCGACCCCGAGCTCGCCACCGCAGTACCGGCCCTGCCGGTCACCGACCTCGGTGACCTCGCCCTGGCCCGGGCGGCGGTCAGCGAGCTCAGAGATCGGCTGCCGGCGCCGGACACGGCGGGCCTGCGGATCGACGACGTGCGGGTGCCGGGTGACGGGCACGAGGTGGCGCTGCGCGTCTACCGCCCGGCCCGGCCGCTGACACCGGCCGCGCTGTACTTCATCCACGGCGGCGGGTTCGTGGTCGGCGACCTCGACGTCGCCCAGGTGCCGTGCGTCGAGCTGGCCCGCGCGCTGGGGATCGTGGTGGTCTCGGTGGAGTACCGCCTGGCGCCGGAAACGCGCTACCCCGGCCCGCTCGAGGACGTCTACACCGGCTTGTGCTGGCTCGCCGGTCACGCGGAGGAGCTGGGCGTGGACCCGCGGCGGATCGTCACCTACGGCATCAGCTCGGGCGGCTGCCTCAGCGGCGGCCTGGCGCTGCTGGCCCGCGACCGCGGCGGGCCGCACCTCGCGTACCAGTTCCTCAACGCACCCGTCCTGGACGACCGGCTCGAGACGCCGAGCATGCGCGAGTTCGTCGACACGCCGCTGTGGAACCGGCCGCAGGCGGAGATCAGCTGGGACGCCTACCTCGGCCCGGGTGTCCGGGCGACGGAAGCGGTGCCGTGCTACGCCGCCCCGGCCCGCGCGGCCGACCTGAGCGGGCTGCCGCCGGCGTACGTCGCGGTGAAGCAGTTCGACCCGTTGCGGGACGAGGGAATCGCGTACGCGGTGGCGATGCAGGCGGCCGGGGTGAACGTCGAGCTGCACCTGTTCCCCGGCACGTTCCACGGCTCGGCGCGCTGCGCGGACGCCGCGATCAGCCGGCGCGAGCAGGAGGAGCAGCTCGCGGTCCTGCGGCACGTGACCGGTCGCTGAACCGGCCTTGTCGCAGCTTTCTTCCGGCGCCTTCGCAGCCCCGCCGAAGCCTGCCCCTTGCGCGCCGCCCGACTACCCTTATATGGTGTATAAGAACTTGTCGGACGCAATTCGCTACCGGGGGAGCCCTCTTGCGCGAAATGCACGCCACGGTGGCGGTGACCGAAACCCGCAATCCACGTCGCTGGCTGATCCTGGCCGTCATCTCCCTGGCCCAGCTGGTCGTCCTGGTCGACAACACGGTCCTGAACCTGGCCATCCCCAAGCTCACCGAAGATCTCGGCGCCACCACCGCCGATATCCAATGGATGATCAACGCGTACGCACTCGTCCAATCCGGGCTGCTTTTGACGGCCGGCAGTTTCAGCGACCGGTACGGCCGGAAACGGTCGTTGCTCGTCGGGCTTCTGCTCTTCGGCGTGGGTTCGCTGGCCGCGGCGTTCAGCCTGTCCTCCGGGCAGCTGATCGCGGCCCGGGCCGGGATGGGCATCGGCGGTGCGCTGCTGACCACCACCACGCTGGCCGTCGTCATGCAGGTCTTCGACGAGAAGGAACTGCCGAAGGCGATCGGGCTGTGGAGCGCGGTCAGCTCGTTCGGGTACGCCAGCGGCCCGCTGATCGGGGGCGCGCTGCTCGCCCACTTCTGGTGGGGCTCGATCTTCCTCGTCAACATCCCGGTGGCGCTGCTCGGCTGCGTCGCCGTGGTGAAACTCGTGCCGGAATCCAAGGACCCGCAGGGCAACCGGCCCGACCTGATCGGTGCGGCGCTCTCCACGATCGGTATGGCCGGGATCGTCTACGCGATCATCTCCGGCCCGGAGCACGGCTGGGCTTCGGCCACCGTCCTGGTGGCGGCCGGCATCGGCGTGGTCGCGCTGGTCGCGTTCGTCCGGTGGGAGCTGCACGTGCCGAACCCCATGCTCGACATGGGTTTCTTCCGCAACCGCCGGTTCAACGGCGCGATCTCCGGCGGCCTGCTGGTCGCCTTCGGGATGGGCGGCTCGGTCTTCCTGCTGACGCAGCAGCTGCAGCTCGTGCTCGGCTACGACCCCCTGGAGGCCGGGCTCCGGACGGCGCCGCTGGCGCTGGTGGTCGTCGCGCTGAACGTCGTCGGCCTCGGCGCGAAGCTGCTCGAGAAGCTGGGCATCGCCATGACGATCGCCGTCGGGATGACGCTGAACGCCGTCGGTCTCGCCATGGTGGCCGTGCTGGGCACGCCCGACCGCGGGTACGGCGGGATGCTGGCCGGCCTGCTCGTCATGGGTGGCGGCATCGCGCTGGCCATGCCCGCCATGGCCAACGCCATCATGACCTCGATCCCGGCCGAGAAGGCGGGATCGGGAGCCGCGGTGCAGGGCACCGTGAACCAGTTCGGCAGCGGGCTCGGCGTCGCCATCCTCGGCGCCGTGCTCAACTCGCGGTTCGCCGCGCTGCTGCCGGTCGGCCTCGGTGCCGGCGCCGCCGGTTCGCTGCACGAAGCGCTGCTCGAGGCGCGGACGCCCGAGCTGCAAGCGCAGGTGCGCGACGCCTTCGCCGGCGGCGTGCGGGCCAGCGAGCTGATCGGGGCGCTGGCCGTCGTCCTCGGCGGCCTGCTCGCCGGCCTGCTGCTGCGCCGGGCGGCCCGGTCGGAGGCGCTCCAGGCGGCCTGAGGCGGCCCCCACGATCAGGCAGGGTGCGTGGCGCCACGCACCCTGCCCCCTTTACCGTTGAACTCCGGTGAGAACGGAGGGCCACGATGGGCAAACGGGCCTCACAGCCCCGCGAGAGCGTGTGGCTTTCCCCGCGGCCGGCCCGCAAGCACCGGGCCGGCGAATCCGAGCTCGACCGGGAAAAGATCGTCGCCACCGCGGTCCGCGTCCTCGACGCCGAGGGCGACGCGAAGTTCTCGATGCGGCTGCTGGCCGAGGAACTCAACGTCACCCCGATGTCGGTGTACTGGTACGTCGCGAACAAGGACGACCTGCTGGAGCTGGCCCTCGACGCGGTGGCGGGCGAGATCGAGCTCCCGTCGATCGACGACGGCAACGACTGGCGCGAGGACCTTCGCGCCCTCGCCCGCGCGTGGCGCCGCACGATGGTGGCCCACCCGTGGGCGATCCGCTGCTACGGCGAGTACCTGAACATCGGCCCGAGCAGTCTCCGCTTCACCGAGTGCGCCCAGGCGGTGATGGCCCGTTCACCGTTGCCGCTGAAGGACCGCTCGGCGGCGCTGAACGTGCTTTTCCAGTACGTCTACGGCTTCACGGCGACGGAGAGCCGCTGGCTGGAGCACCTCGCCGAGACGGGGCGCACGGCGGAGGAGTTCGCGGCCGAGGTGACGGGCAGCATGGCGGCGATGTCCTCGACGCTGGAACAGGGCGGCCTGCTGGAGCGGGACGGCGACCAGTCGATCGGGGAACTGCGGGATCGGGACTTCGACCGCGGGCTGAACTGGCTGTTCACCGGCATGGTCGCCGGCGGGTGACGCCGCTCAGTCGCGCCCGCGCCCGCGCCGGGCCGTCTGCACGTGTTCCCGCAGCCGGGTACCTTCGCTGTCGGTGAGGACGTTCGACGTCTTGCCGTAGTCGACGCTGCGCCAGCGGTCCGGCGTCATCCTGATGATCACGTGGCCCGCGTTGAACGCCTCGACGAACTCCCGCGCCTGCCGCTCGGGCAGGTACCGCGACGCCACCGAGTACGCGGCCTCGACGGTGGCTTCCTCCCACGCCGTCACCGGCCCGGACACGGAAACGTACCGGTAGGGCGGATCCTCGTTCTGCACCACCAAGGTGAAGGCGCCGTTTTTCTTGATCAGCCTGCCCTTCAAGGTGTCCTCGCCGTCGGTCCACAACAGCACGTCGCCGCCGGGCTCGTAGCCGTACCACATCGGTACCGCCAGTGGCGGCCCGCTTCGCCGGTGCAACGCCAGCACGCCGATGTGCTTGTCGGCCAGGAACTCCTGCTGTTCCCGCTCGGTCATGCTCAGGTCCACCGAGATCCCCTCCAGACGTGGTGTTCCACCGAAAGCCGCTTCGGCCGGCCGGAAACCGGCCGGCCGAAGCGGACAGAGGACGCGCTACCAAGCGACGGGCAGCTCCGCCAGTCCCTGGAACGCGTCTCCCGGCTTGACCCGGACTTCGTTGGCCGGGACGGCCAGGCGCAATCCCGGCAGCCGGTCGATCAGCCGCTGGAAAGCGATTTCCATGATGGCGCGCGCGTGGTTCATCCCCGCGCACTGGTGCGTCCCGAACCCGTATGTCAGGTGGTCGCGGAACGTCGGTCGGTGCCAGTCGAGCGTGTCGCCCTGGTCGTACGCTTCCTCGTCGCGGTTGATGAGCGAGAAGAGGAAGAACACGCCGTCACCCTTGCGGATGGTGGTGTCCGCGTCGACCTCGATGTCGTCCGCGGCCACCCGCTGCAGGCCGTCGGGGACGACCACGAACCGGGTCAGCTCGTCCACCGCGGCGGGCATCAGCGACGGGTCCGCCCGCAGCTCGGCCAGCTTCTCCGGGTGCTGCAGCAGGGTGAACGCGCCCAGCCCGATCGAGCTCGACGTCGTGTCGTGCCCGGTCACCAGCACGATGAGGAACATCTGGAGGATTTCCTCGTGGTCGATGTCGCTCGACGGGTCGCGCTCGGCGAGCAGGGCCTGCAGGAAGCCCTCCTCGGTGGGGTTCTGCTGGGCCTTGTCGATGAGCTTCGACAGGTAGGCCATCAGCTCGTCGTAGGCCCCGCCGGCGTCCGGCCCGAACAGGATCTGGTGGGCCTTCTTCTCGAAGTAGTCCTGGTCCTCGTGCGGGATGCCGAGCAGATCGCACAACGCCATCAGCGGCACCGGCGAGGCGAACTTCTTGAGCAGGTCCGCCGGAGCGCCTTCGGCGATCATCTCGTCGATCTGCCGGTCGACGATCGCCTGGATCTTCGGCCGCAGGGAGTCGATCCGCTTGACCGTGAACCCCGCCTGCACCAGCTTGCGCCGCGCCCGGTGGGCCGGGCCGTCGACGCCCACCAGCGCGGTGAGCAGCTTGATGACCTTCTGCTGGACGTCGGTGAACTCGACGGCCGCGGCCGCGCTGACCATCGGCCACGCGGGATTGGTCCGGTCACTGGAGATGCGCTGGTCGGTCAGGAGCTTGCGGGCCAGCTCGTGCCCGGTGACCGCCCAGGCCTTGCGGCCGTCGTAGAGGGTGACCTCGGCGATCGGGCGCCGGTCGGCGAGCGGCTCGTAGCCCGGCGCCGGCCGGTACGGGCAGGTGCGGTCTTGCGGGAAGGCGACGGTCTCCGTCAAGGGAATCCTCCTCAAGCGACGAGCTGGCTCAGGACGCCGGCCGGACGAGCCGCACCGGGAGGTCCTTGGTCCGGGTGAAGCCGGGCCGCAGGATCCAGGGGATCTCCTCGCGCGGCACCGCCAGCGTCATGTCCGGGAACCGCGTGTACAGCCCGCGCAGCGCCACTTCCGCCTCCAGGTAGGCGACGTGCTGGCCGAGGCAGCGGTGGATGCCCTTGCCGAAGCCGAGGTGGCTTTCGCTGCCGACGGCGAGCCGGTCGATCTGCAGCTTCTCCGGCTCGGGGAACTTCCGCGGGTCGCTGTTGGCGGCCATGATCAGCGGCACCACGGGCATCCCGCGGGGGATCACCGTGCCACCCACCTCGATGTCCTCGGTCGCGAACCGCGGCTGCCCGAACTGGATCGGGCCCAGGCGCTGCAGTTCGCGCACGGCCTGCGGCCACAGCGTCGGGTCGGCCTTCAGCCGCGCGAGCTGGTCCGGGTGCTCGTGCAGGGCCAGCACCGAGTTGCCGATCAGGTAGGTCGTCGTCTGGTGCCCGGCGGTGACCAGGCTGAACAGGACCCCGACCAGTTCGTCGTCGGTGGCGATGCCGGGGTTCTTGGCCTGCGCCTCGACGAGCGCGGTGACCATGTCGTCCTTCGGCTCGGCGCGCCGCCGCTCGATCATCCCGCGGGCGGCGGCGAGGGTCTTGCGCACTTCTTCCGGGAGCCGCTTGCCGTCCAGGGTGGCCATCGCGTCACTCCACGCGCGCCACTGTGGACGGTCTTCGTGGTCGACGCCGACCAGCTCGCAGATCACGGTGACCGGCAGCGGGTAGCAGAACGACTCGACGAGGTCGATCGGCGTGCCGTCGCCTCCGGCCGCCTCGAGCTTGTCGAGCAGCTCCGCGGTCAGCGCCTCGACCCGGGGGCGGAACTTGCCGACCCGGTGCGCGGTCAGCGCGTAGGAGACCAGCTTGCGCAGCCGGGCGTGCTCCTCGCCGTCGGAGGCGTTGATGAGGTTCTTCAGCCAGGGGATCAGCTCCTCCGGCATGTCCAGGTGCCGGAAGACGCCGTTGCGGATGTCCTCGGCGGGCGAATCGGCCAGCGGGTTGCACTGGAACCGCTGGTCCATGAGGACCTGGCGCACGTCCTCGTAGCGGGCGGCCAGGTACATCGGCGGCCCGCCCATGAAGCCGCCGATCTGCAGCGTCGGCGCCTCGCGGACGGCCGCGTGCGCTCCCCACGGGTCGGCGACCACTTCCGGGGAGAACAGGTCGACCGGTTCGGCCGAAGTCTCGGCAGTGGTGGTCATGGGCCCTTCCTTTCGTGTTGGAACTCGGCAGCGAAGTCCACAGTGGACGGCACTCGGTCAGTGCGTGGCGACGAACTCCTTGAGCGTGCCGATCACGTACTCGATCATTTCCGTGGTGATGCCCGGATAGACGCCGATCCAGAACGTCCGCTCGGTGACGATGTCGCTGTTGGTCAGCGGCCCCGCGATGCGCTGTGGTTTGCCGATGTAGGCGGGGTGGCGGGTCAGGTTGCCCGCGAACAGCCGCCGGGTGCGGATGTTGCGCGCCTCCAGGTACTCGACGACCTCCGGGACGTCGAAGCCCGCGTCGGGTTTCACCGTGATGATGAAGCCGAACCAGCTCGGGTCGCTGCCCGGCGTCGCCTCCGGCAGGATCAGCCCGGGCAGGCCGTCGAGGCCCTCGCGCAGCTGGCGCCAGTTGCGCTTGCGGGCGTCGATGAAGTCCGGCAGCTTCGCCAGCTGGCTCAGCCCGAGCGCGGCGTGGATGTCGGTGCTCTTGAGGTTGTAGCCGACCTCGGAGAAGACGTACTTGTGGTCGTAGGCCTCCGGCAGCGTGCCGAGGTGCAGGTCGAACCGCTTCAGGCAGCGGTCGTCCTCGCCGGGCTCGCACCAGCAGTCGCGGCCCCAGTCGCGGAACGACTTCGCCAGCTTGGCCAGCTTGATGTCCGAGGACAGCAGCATGCCGCCCTCACCCATGGTCAGGTGGTGGGCGGGGTAGAAGGACACCGTCGAGAACCGGCCGAACGTGCCGGTGAGCTGCCCGTGGTACGTCGAGCCGACGGCATCGCAGTTGTCTTCGATGAGGTGGCAGCCGTGGCGCTTCGCGATCTCGGCGATTTCCGCGACGGGGAAAGGATTTCCCAGCGTGTGCGCGATCATGATGGCGCGCGTGCGCGGGGAGATCGCGGCCTCGACCCGCTCGGCCGTCGTGTTGTACGTGCCGAGTTCGATGTCGACGAACACCGGGATCATGCCGTTCTGCAGGATCGGGTTCACCGTGGTCGGGAAGCCGGCCGCGACCGTCACGACCTCGTCGCCGGGCTTGAGCTGCTCGTCGCCCAGCGTCGGGGACGTCAGCGTGCTCAGCGCCAGCAGGTTCGCCGAGGAGCCGGAGTTCGTCAGCACCGCCTTGCGCCGCTTGAGTTTCCGGGCGAAGGACGACTCGAACTTCGTCGCGATGGTGCCGGAGGCGATGCGCAGGTCGAGCGCGGCGGCCACCACGGCTTCGCGGTCGGCGGCGTCCAGCACCGCCCCGGACGACAGGATCGGCGTCTGCCCCGGGATGAACGGCGCCGGCCCGGGGGACTGGGCGTCGTGGTAGTCGCGGACCTGCGCCAGCAGGTCCGATCGGGCTGAGTCGACCATGTCGTATCGATCCCCTGCGGTCGGGTGCGGTTGCGGACCTAACGCTCCAGTGACGCTAGAAGCGCCCGCGTTACGGGACATCCCTCAACGTGGTAGGCCGCTCCGGGCAACCGGCCGGAACTACCCGCGTTGGTGATGGCTGGCGGCGGTGTCGTGGGCAAGCTGGAGCCGACCACGAGCCACCCCTGGGAGGACGATCTTGTGAAGGTTCTTAATCTCGCCGGGGTCGCCCCGTCGACGGTGTTCAGCCACGTTCCGCTCGCGAACGCCCTGCGCAACGCCGGGCACCAGGTGATGACCACGGCGTCGGTCGACGAGATGGTCGACACGATCGCCGGCGTCGGGTTGTCCGCGGTGCGGACCACCGCCCCGGGCGTCACCCCGCGGCAGGTCATCGCCGAAAGCGGCCTGACGCACGTCCCGGAGGACCCGGAAGAGCGCGAAATCATGGCGGGCCGCTGGTACGCGCACATGGAGTACGTGACCCTGGACGCCCTGCTGGCGTTCAGCAAGGACTGGCGGCCGGACGTCATCGTCAGCGGCGTCACCTCCTACGCCGGCCCGCTGCTGGCCGCCCACCTCGGCGTGCCGTACGTGCGCCACGCCTGGGACATCCACAGCCCGCGGCGGATGGACTCCGGCGCCGAAGACCAGCTGCGCGAGCAGCTGAAGGAGCTCGGCCTGGACGGCCTGCCCGAGCCCGCCATGACGATCGAGATCGCGCCGCCGAGCCTGCTGCCCGAAGATCTCGAGGGCGGCCAGCCGATGCGGTGGATCCCGGGCAACTCGCAGTCGGTGCTGGAACCGTGGATGTACACCAAGGGCGCGGGCACCCGGATCGGCGTCACGATCGGCACTGGCGTCGCGAACTACAACCAGTACGACTTCCTGCAGGGCGTCGTCGAGCAGGTCGCCACCCTGGACGCCGAAGTCCTCGTCGCCGTCACCGAGGACGCGGCGCCGGAACTGCGTGAGCGGCTGAAGAACGTGCGGGCGGGCTGGATCCCGCTGGACGTCGTCGCGCCCACGTGTGACGTCCTGGTGCACCAGACCGGCGGCAGCACCATGATGACGGGCCTGAGCTTCGGCGTGCCCCAGGTGCTGATCCCGGACCCCAACCTCTACCGCGCCTGCGACATGGCCCGCCGGCTCGCCGACACCGGCGCCGCGGTCGTGCTCTCACCCGAGGAGGCCACGAGCGAGGTCATCGCGAAGACGTGCGGCGAGCTGGTCGCCGACCCGGCGTTCAAGGCGGCCGCGGGCGAGCTCGCCCGCGAGATCGCCGCCCTCCCGTCGCCGAACGAGGTGGCGCTGCGCATCGAGCAGCTCGTCCGGGAAGCGTCCTAAGAGGACATGGGTAGCGTCAGCACCCGCAGCATGGCCGTCCGGCCGCTGGCCATCGACGGCGCGCACCTGGTCACGTCCCAGCCGTTCGGAGACGAGCGCGGCGACTTCTTCGAGGTCTACCGCGAGGACGTGCTCACCGAGGCGCTCGGCTACCGGCCGAGGTTCCTGCAGACGAACGTCTCGACGTCGTGCCGCAACGTCGTCCGCGGCGTGCACGGGGCGATGACCCCGCCCGGCCTGGCCAAGTTCGTGACGTGCCTGCGGGGTTCGCTGCTCGACTTCGTCGTCGACGTGCGGACGGGCTCCCCGACGTTCGGGCAGTGGGACATGATCGTGCTCGGCTCCCGCGGCGGCACCGCCGTCCACGTCGAGGAAGGCCTCGGCCACGCCTTCGTGGCGCTGGAGGACGACACGTGCGTCCAGTACCTGCTGTCCGACCTCTACCGGCCCGCGGAGGTGCTCACCGTGCACCCGCTGGATCCCGCGATCGGCCTCCCGCTGAACCTGCCGGGCGAGCCCATCCTGTCCGAGCGCGACGCGGCGGCGCCGACGTTGCGGGAGGCGGGGGAGCTGGGTCTGCTGCCGCGTTACGAGGAGTGCCTGGCGCTGCGGGAGGCGCGCGTGCGGCTGACCGAGGTCGCCGCCGCTTCCTGAACCGGCAACGAGAAAAGGCCCGGGACCACGGTCCCGGGCCTTTCTTCAGGTCCTCAGGCGATCTGTTCGAGCGAGGTACGCAGTGTCTCGCCGAGGAAGTCGAGATCGCCGTCGGTCGCGTTGAGCGGCGGGGCCACCAGCAAGCCCTCTCCGGTGCGGTCCGGGCGGAAGCCGACGTACGGGTACAGCAGCAGGCCCTTGCTCCGGGTGATCCGCATGACGTCGCCGATCGTGCCGGGGGCCAGCTCGATGCCGTGGAAGTACCCGAGCCCACGGACGTCGGTCACCACCGGCCGGCCGCGCACCGCGTCGGCCACGAGCCGGCCCACAGCCGCGCCGCGGACCTCGTCGCGGTCGAGGGCACCCAGGTCGTCGAGCACCGACAGCACCGCCAGCCCGGCCCGGCCCTGCAGCGGCGTCGCCGACATCGTGCCCATCAGCGGCAGCCACTTTCCGCTGGCCATGATGTCCTCGGCCAGGTTCGGCGAGATCATCGTGGCCGCCAGCGGGACGTACCCCGCGCCGAGGCCCTTCGACAGCGTGACGATGTCGGCCGCCGAACCCGGTGTGTGGTGCGAGGCCAGCGGCAGCCCGCAGCGGCCCAGCCCGGTGAGGACCTCGTCGTGGACGACGAGGACGCCGAACTCGTCGCAGACCTCGCGCAGTGCCCGCAGGTATCCCGCCGGCGGGACGTAACCGCCGCCGGTCGTGCCGTTGACCGGTTCCAGCAGCACCGCGGCGACGGTCTGCGGGCCGGCCGCGACGATCGCGTCGCGCACCGCCCGCACGCAGTCGACCCGGCAGGCGCCGAACGGGCAGTCGAGGTGCTGGCCGGGGTACGGCGGGTTGAACGCCGGAGCGAGGCCGAAGCTGTCGTCCTCGTGCGGACGCCGGGACCGGTGGCCCGACAGGGCGAGCACGAACGCGCTGTTGCCGTGGTAGCCCAGCGTCGACGTCAGGATCTTGTGCCGTCCCTCTTCGCCGCGGGCGCGCTGCACCAGCCGGGCCAGCGCGATGGCGGATTCCGTCGCGTGCGTGCCGGTGGGGGTGAACATGACCCGGTCGTCCGGCCGGTGCACCGCCCGGGCGGTGGCCGCGGCCAGCTGCTCCATCAAGTCGGGCGCGAACGTGCCCGGGCTGGCGTAGGTGCAGATCCCGACCTGGTCCCGCAGGGCCTCGACCACCGTGGGGTGGGCGTGGCCGATGTTCACGTTGACGATTCCGCTGGCGCCGTCGAGGTAGCGCGTGCCGTCGGAGGCGTACACCCAGGACCCGGCGGCGTGGCTGTAGGGGATCGGGGGGATCTGCAGCCGGGCCGCCAGCAGCTGGGACGGCGCTTTCTGCGCGGTCATCGTCACGATCTGTTCCTCCTGGCCTCAGCCCACCGGCTCGGTGGCGTGATCGACGTAAAGCCTTGCCTTGGTGCGGATGTCGTCGACGAGCACGGCCTGCCGGGCCACGTCGTCGTTGTCGGGCAGCCGTCCCGAACGGACGGCCGCGGCGAAGGCGGTGAGCGTGTTCGCCACCTGATCGTCGGGCGGCAGCGGGATTTCGTCAACGCCCGAACGTCGTTCCAGGCGGACCAACGGGATGTGGTCGGCGGGCGGGGTGAAGGCGTGGTCGAGCACGATCCGGCCCTCACTGCCCCAGAGCTCGTACCCGGACCGGTAGGCGTGGTCGATCCCGAAGGTCGCGGACGCGCCCACGCCGTCGCCGGTGCACAGCAGCGCCTGCCCGGCGGAGTCGACGGGATGGCCGTGGCGCCGGGTGAGCACCGCCGAGACGACGTCGACTTCGCCGCCAAGGAAGGACATCGCCGCGCGCACCGGGTAGACGCCGGTGTCCAGCAGCGCACCGCCGCCGAGCTCGGCGCGGTGGCGGATGTCGTCGGACGGGCGGGCCGGCACGGCGAACGCGGCGTGGAACGCCCGCAGCTCGCCGATCGCGCCGCCGGCCAGCAGGTCCCGGACCGCCACGTGCTGGCTGTGGTGGAGGAACATGACGTTCTCCATCAGTACGAGCCCGGCCGACCGCGCCGCGGCGATCAGGTCCCGCGTGCGGGAAACACTGGTGGTCAACGGTTTCTCGGCGAGCACGTGCTTGCCGGCGGCCAGTGCGCGCTCGATCCAGCCGGCGTGCGTCGCGTTCGGCAGCGGGATGTAGACGGCTTCGACGTCGTCGAGGTCCAGCAGTGCCGAATACCCCTCGACCGCGCGGCACGCGTAGGCGCGCGCGATTTCCCCGGCCTTGCCGGCGTTCCGGCTGGCGATCGCCGCGATTTCCGTGCGGGGCAGGGCCGCCATGGCGGGCAGCATCTTCCGGAGCGCGATGCTCGCGCATCCCATGATCCCGATGCGCAGTGGGGCCACGGGATCTCCTTCACGGACGCACGATTCCGGCACGGTTCGCCCGCCACGTTAGGACAGGGCCGCCGATCCGGGCATCCCCCGTCCTGATAGCGATCGTGCGCGAGGAAAGGGCCGGACAACGGATCGGATGATTGGTACTTTGCCCTTATGGCCACTGGGAGGAAGCCGTTCCGGTTCGGGGTCGACCTCATTACACCCGCGCCGCGGCGAGCTTGGGTCGAAAAATGCCGCAAGGCCGAGGAACTCGGCTACGACGTCATCGGGGTGGGTGATCACCTGGGCATGCCGGCGCCGTTTCCGGCGCTGGTGCTGGCCGCGGAGAACACCGAACGCGTCCGGCTCACGACCTTCGTCCTCAACGCCGGGTTCTACCATCCCGTGCTGCTCGCCCGGGAGGTCACCGGCACCGACCAGCTCACCGGCGGCCGGCTCGAACTCGGCCTCGGTGCGGGATACGTCGAAGCGGAGTTCGACGCCGCCGGGATTCCCTTTCCGAAGGCCCGGCAACGGCTCGATCACCTGGAACGGACGATCAAGGAGCTCAAGAAGAGCTACGCCGATCCGGCGCACCAGCCGCGGCCGGCGCAGCCGGGCGGGCCGCCACTGCTGCTGGGCGGACGCGGGAACGGCCTGCTCACCCTGGCCGCCGAGCACGCGGACACCATCGCGTTCATCGGCGCCACGGCCTCGCACAAGATGCTGCTGGCCGACGCCGCCGAGCTCACCGACCGGGTCGGGTTCGCCAAGGCCGCGCTCGGCACGCGGGCGGCGGAGGTCGAACTGAACGTCTTCGCCCACTGCGTCGACGTCACCGCCGATCGCCGGGCCGGCCTGGAAGCGGTGCACCGGCGGATGCCCGAGCGCACGGTCGGGCAGCTCGCCGAACTGCCGACCGTGCTCGTCGGCACCGCCGCGCAGATCGCCGAACAACTCGAAACCCACCGGGAGCGCTACGGGTTCAGCTACTTCACCGTGCTCGAGCACAACCTCGAAGCGCTCGCCCCGGTCATCGATCTCCTGCACGGGAAGTAGGGGACCACGACGAAGGGAGCCCGCCCGTGGCGAACCGCCCGATGAAGTTCTCCACCTTCCACCTCTTCCACCAGTTCGCGGGGATGAGCGCGCCGGAGGTCTACGGCTACCACGTCGAGCTCGTGGAGCTCCTGGAGGAGCTCGGCTTCGACGGCGTGTGGATGGCCGAGCACCACTTCCACGACTTCGGCACCGTGCCGAACACCCTCACCATGCTCGCCCACCTGGCGGGCCGGACCGAACGGCTCCGGCTCGGCACCGGGATCGTCGTGCTGCCGCTGCGCAACCCGATCCACGTGGCCGAGGAGGCCGCGATGGTGGACCTGCTCTCGGGCGGCCGGCTCGAGCTCGGCATCGGCCGCGGCTACCAGAGCATCGAGTTCGAGAACTTCGGGCTCGACCTCGCCGAATCCCGCGACCGGTTCGACGAGTGCCTCGACGTGCTGCTCGGCCTCTTCACCACGGAGAAGTTCGAATACCAGGGCCGGTTCCACGAGACCACCCACCCCCTGACGCTGTTCCCCAGGCCGGTGCAGCGGCCGCACCCACCGCTGCACGTGGCCGCGATCAGCCCCGAGACCGTGCGGAAGTACGCCGCCCGCGGCCTGCCGATCCTGGCCGACCCGGCCGCCCCCTTCGCGCGGATCGCCGAGGCCGCGCGGACCTGGCACGAGACCGCCGCCGCCCACGGGATCGACGCGGTGGACACCGAACTCGTCGCCAGCCGCGTGGTGTACGTCGCCGAGTCCGACGAGCGGGCCCGCGAAGAGCAAGCCCGGTTCGAGGCGGCGTTCGACCGGACCCGGGTCTTCCTGGCGGGCAACGCGCCGATCGACCTGAAGACCGGCGGGGCCGCGAAGAGCTACGAGTACCACCTGGAACGCCTCAAGGACCTCTCGGCCGAAAAGGACTTCGCCTGGAACCAGCTGGAGGTCATCGGCGATCCCGAGCGCGTCATCGGCCAGATCCGGTCCATTCAGGACATGGGGTACGGCAACCTGTTGTGCGACTTCGGCTCGACGCGGCAGATGCCGCTCGAGGAGATGAAGAAGCTGCTGAAGTTCTTCGCCGCCGAGGTCATGCCCGCGTTCCGCTGACCACCCGGTTCCTATCAGGTCGGGGGATGCCCGCCGCGCGGTGCCCGTCCTACGCTCGCCGGAGCCGAGGAAGGGAGTGACGTGGTCCACAGCGCGATACACGAGGACACGGCACGGGACGGACGCTCCGACGCCGTGGCCGACGACGCGGTCATGTCCATGGCGGACTTCCACTCCTGGTTCAACGCGCGGGCCCGCGCGAACAGCTTCCAGGTGGACCGGATCCCGTTCGCCGACCTGTCCGGCTGGGACTTCGAGCCGGACACCGGCAACCTGGTGCACGCCAGCGGCCGGTTCTTCTCGGTCGAGGGCCTGCGCGTCCGGACCGACCGGCCCTGGGTGAGCGAGTGGGCCCAGCCGATCATCGTGCAGCCGGAGATCGGCGTGCTCGGCATCCTCGTCAAGCGGTTCGACGGTGTCCCGCACTGCCTGATGCAGGCGAAGATGGAGCCGGGCAACATCAACGGCCTGCAGATCTCGCCGACCGTGCAGGCCACCCGCAGCAACTACATGAAGGTCCACGGCGGCGCGGCCACCAAGTACATGGAGTACTTCCGGCCCGGCTCCCGCGGCCGCGTGCTGTTCGACGGGCTGCAGTCCGAGCAGGGGTCGTGGTTCCTGCACAAGCGCAACCGCAACATCGTCGTCGAGACCGACGACGACGTCCCGCTGGACGAGGACTTCTGCTGGCTGACGCTCGATCAGATCCGGCGCCTGCTGCGGCTGGACCACATGGTGAACATGGATTCCCGGACCGTACTGGCGTGCGTCCCGCCCGCCTTGGCGCGGCCGGACGAGGGGACCACCGGCGACGGCTCGTTCGTCGAAGCGGTCCACCGCTCGCTGTCGGGCCGCGGCCGGGCCGTGCACGACCCGGGCCACATCCTCAGCTGGCTCACCGAGGTGCGCGCCCGCCAGGAGCTGGTGCAGCGCCGGGTGCCGCTCAAGGAGATCGCCGAGGACGGCTGGCGCCTCGGCCACGACGTCATCGACCACCGCGACGGCAAGTACTTCGACGTCGTCGCGGTGGCCGTGGAAGCCAGCAACCGCGAGGTCACCGCGTGGACCCAGCCGCTGGTGGCGCCCCGGCAGTCCGGCCTGCTCGCGTTGCTGGTCAAGCGGATCGGTGGCACGCTGCACGCGCTGGTGCAGGCCCGCAGCGACGCGGGCACGCTCAACATCGCCGAGCTGACCGCGACGGTGCACTGCCAGCCCGGCAACTACACCGACGCGCCGGCGGAGTACCGCCCGCCTTACCTCGACTACGCGCTGGCCGCCGCGACCGGACGCGTGCGGCTGGACGTCGTCCATTCCGAGGAGGGCGGCCGGTTCTACCACGCGCAGAACCGCTACCTGGTGATCGAGGTCGAGGACGACTTCGCCGCCGAGCCCGACGACCGGTTCCTCTGGACGACGCTGAGCCAGCTGATGTCGCTGCTGTCGCACAGCAACTACCTGACGGTGGAACTGCGCAGCCTGATGGCCGGCATGCGCAGCTTCTGAGCGCGGTGCGCGAAAAGGCCGGTCCCGCGGGACCGGCCTTTTTCGCTTGCGTCCGGATCAGCCGGTCGGCACCGCGGCGCGCAGCCGGTCGCGCAGGGCGTCGACCAGGGCTTCGAGCCCGCCCGGGCCGGCCGTGCCGAAGACGTGGTAGTCCGGTCGCACCAGCACCGAAGCCGCGCCGAACCGGGCCAGGAACGGCCGGTAGACGTCGTCGACGTCCACGCCGTCGTCGAGCCGGACGACGTGCGTCTCCAGCTCGGCGAGGAAGTCCGAGTGGGTCTCCTCGGTGGTCAGCAGCACGAAACCCCGGCCGACGACGTCGTCGAAGAGCCCCGTGGTGCCGGCCAGGCGCACCCGGCCCTGTGGCACCACCACGCCCGCGCCCGGGCTTTCGTGGCGCAGCCCGCCGGTGAGCGGCTTCGCCGGTTCGGGCCGGCCCGCCGGCTTGCCGCGGCGGTTGGCCAGCACGGTCGCGTCCCGCTCGGCGGCGGCCGCCGGGTCCGTCACGCAGATCACCCGGCCCAGCTGGAC
This sequence comes from Amycolatopsis sp. NPDC058278, assembly GCF_042881395.1. NCBI lineage: Bacteria > Bacillati > Actinomycetota > Actinomycetes > Pseudonocardiales > Pseudonocardiaceae > Amycolatopsis > Amycolatopsis sp. NPDC058278. The sequence continues at coordinate 109,570 of NZ_JBHVXZ010000002.1, forward strand.
CGACGCGAGGATGGCCTCCCTGGCCTGCTCGCGGCGCTCGTCCCCGTAACTGTCCAAAAGGGACTCGGAGGCCAGGCCGCGGAGCGTGAGGTCCAGCTTCCACGCCAGGTTGGTGACGTCGCGGATGCCGGAGCACATGCCTTGCCCGGCGAACGGCGGCATGAGGTGCGCCGCGTCGCCGGCGAGCAGGACGTGCCCGGCCCGCCACCGGTCGGCCCACCGGGCCTGGAAGATGTAGGTGGTGCTGCGCAGCAGGGTGGCGGTTTCGGGGGTGACGCCGAAGGGAGCCATCAGCCGCCACGCCGTCTCGTCCTTGTTGAGCTCGGCCGCGTTTTCGCCCGGCAGCCGCATGAACTCCCACCGGCGGCGGCCGGGCCCGCTGCCCACCAGCGTGGTGGGCCGGGCCGGGTCGCAGATCTGCACGTTCGTCGGCACGAACTCGCGCGGCTCGGTCAGCTGGACGTCGCAGAGCAGCCACTCGTAGGAGAAACCGAGGTCGGTCACCGGCACGTCGAGGTGCTCGCGCACGAAGCTGTTGGCGCCGTCGCAGCCGACGGCCCACCGTGCCGTGAGCGTCCGTGAAACGTCGTCGGAGTCGACGGCGGTCACCTGGACGTGCTCGCCGTCCGCGATGGCCACGACCTCGTGCCCGCGCAGCACGGTGATCCCGGGTAGTTCCGCCGCCCGGGCCGCGAGGAGTTCCTCCAGCGCGGGCTGGTGCATGGTGTTCGCGTCGGGCCAGCCGTACCGGCCGTCGGTGGTGAAGGCGATGTCCAGCAGGGTCTGCCCGTCGGCGGTCTGCCACTGGTAGCCGTTGGCCGGGGCGGTGATCCGCCCGAGGTCCGGGCCGATACCGGTGGCGGCCAGCAGCCGGGCCGTCTCGCCGTCGAAGCTGGTGGCCCGCGGCAGCTGGTACGGCCGGGGCCGGCGTTCGAGCACCGTCACCCGCCAGCCGCGTTGCGCCAGCAGCACCGAGAGCGTGGCGCCGATGGGACCGTTGCCGACGATGACGACGTCCGTGTCCGTCAAAAGAACCTCACAGGGTCACAGATCGCGAGTCAGGCGGGCCAGCTGTTCGCGCAGGCAGCCGAGGCGCTGCGGCAGCGACGGATCGCCCTCGGGCCAGCCCAGGTCGATGCCCACCCGGCCGCCGAAGCTGCTCAGCACGTAGCCGCCGAGCGCGATGGTCTCCCGCATCCGGGACGCCGAGTGCAGGTTGGTCAGCCGCAGGCCGTGCGGGGTGCGCATCGGCGGGGCGACGCCCCAGTTCATGACGCTGACCACGGCGAGGCCGAGCTTCGGGTCCCACGGTTTCGCGGCGGCGGGCCGCGCGAACATGTCCAGGATGCTGCGCTGCACGGACCCGTCGGCGAGGCCGGCCCGCAGCTGCTCGCCGATGGCCCGGCCGATCGCGACGGCGTCGTGCGGGAGCTCGTCGGTGACCTTGAAGCCCACGCCGCCGAGCACGTTCGTCCCCTCGGTCGCGCCGACCGGGGGAGTGAGCCTGCTGCGCAGGTTCACCGAGTACCGGTGGATGAGGTCGGTCAGCGGCATGTCGCGGATCTCGGCCTCGGCGAGCAGCACCGCGCCCGACACGAGACCGTTGATCGTCACCTTCTCGCGGTGGCCCAGTTCCGCCAGCGCCGTCGTTTCGGCTTCGGTCAGCCGGTGCTGGACGACGTGCCGGATGACGGGATCCGGCCGGGACGTGGGTGGCGCCGCCGGGGTGACGGTGCCGTTCGCGTGGATGCCGCGTTCGGCCAGCAGGTCCTCCAGCGACCGCGGGTACGGGTGCCGGCCCAGGTCGAGCGGCACACCTTCGACGACGTCGGTGTAGCAGGACCAGAGCGCCGAGAGGATCGCGGTGGCGTGGTGGGCGTCGGCGACGCTGTGCTGGATCGCCAGGCAGACGCCGGCTTCGTCGCCGTCGCGGACGACGTTGAGCGCGCTCAGCGCCCGGCTCTGGTCGAGGTCCAGTCCCGCGAGTGGCCGGGACGGGTCGCCGTCGGCGAACCGGATTTCCGGCCGCGTGTCGGACTCGGTGAGCACCGCGCCTTCGCCGGTGAACTCCACCCGGGCCGAAAGCTGGGGGTAAGCGCGGCAGACCGCTTCGAACGCGGTCGTCAGCGCCTCGGGATCGAGCCGGCCCTCGGCGCGCACGGTGTACCCGATGTAGGCCTCTTTGACGGCGTGGATGCTCTCGCTGGGCGCCAGCGCGCGCCGGACAGCCGCTCGCGTCACGAGTTCCCTCCCGCGGATCCGGTCAGCGCGGGGACGGCCAGCTTCTCCGTCATCGTCGCGATCATCGGGGCGGCCTGGTCGACCAGGAAGAAGTGGCCGCCCGGCAGCACCCGCAGGTCCGCCGGCCCGGTGGTGTGCTCCTCCCAGGCGCGGGCCTCCTCGACCGACACCCGCGGATCGCGGTCGCCGGTGAACACCGTGATGGGGCAGTCCAGCCGCCGTCCGGGCTCGTGCCGGTACGTCTCGACCGCGCGGTAGTCGCTGCGGATCGCGGGCAGCACCATGGCCAGCAGTTCGGGGTCGGCGAGCATGGCCGCGTCGGAACCGCCCAGCTTCCGCAGCTCGGCGACGAGCCGCTCGTCCGACGCGCCGCGCACGTCGTCGTCGCGGTAGCGCGACGGCGCCCGCCGCCCGGACGCGAACAGGTGCACCGGAGCGGGCAGCCCGGCTTCGGTCATCCGCAACGCCAGTTCGTAGCCGATGATCGCGCCCATGCTGTGCCCGAACAGCGCCAGCGGCCGGTCGCCGAACGGGCGCAGCACCTCCAGCAGCCGGTTCGTCAGCCCGCCGATGCTGTCGACGGGCGGCTCGTGGCGCCGGTCCTGGCGGCCCGGGTACTGGACCGCCAGGACCTCCACCGCGGGAGCGAGGGCCTTGGCGAGCGGGAAGAAGAAGCTGGCCGAGCCGCCGGCGTGGGGCAGGCACACGAGCCGCGCTCGCGCGTCGGGTGCCCGCTCGAAACGGCGCAACCACTTCTCGGCATCTGGTCGGTGCACGGCGGACTGCCTTTCGGAGCTTTTTCCCGCCCTCAGGCGAGCTTCAGGGGGAGCGTCTTGGTCCGGGTGAACGCCGGTCGCAGGATCCACGGGATCTCGTCCCGCGGCACGGCCAGGGCCAGGTCCGGGAACCGGGTGAACAGCCCGTGCAGCGCCACCTCGGCCTCCTGGTAGGCGAGGTGCTGGCCCAGGCAGCGGTGGATGCCCTTGCCGAAGGACAGGTGCATCTCGTTGGCGACGCTCAGCCGGTCGACGAGCAGCTTGTCCGGCTCCGGGAACTTGCGCGGGTCGGTGTTGGCGGCCAGCAGCAGCGGCGCGACCGGCGTCCCCCGCGGGATCGTGACGCCGCCCAGTTCGACGTCTTCCGAAGGGAAGCGGGCCTGCGTGAACTGGAGCGGGCCCAGGCGCTGCAGCTCGCGCACGGCCTGCGCCCACAGCGCCGGCTCGGCCTTCAGCCGCGCGAGCTGGTCGGGCTGCTCGAGCAGGAACAGCACGGAGTTCCCGATCAGGTAGGTCGTCGTCTGGTGCCCGGCCGTGACGAGGCTGAACAGGATGCCGACGATCTCGTCGTCGGACACCCGGCCCGGATCCTCCGCCTGGGCTTGCACCAGGGCGGTGACCAGGTCGTCCTTCGGCTCGACGCGCCGTCGTGCCATCAGCTCGCGCGAGAGGGCGATGCACTGGCGCAGGGCGGGCGGGATCTTCGGCCCGTCCATCGTCGCCATCGCGTTGCCCCAGGCGTGCCAGGCCGCGCGGTCGGGTTCGTCGATGCCGACCAGCTCGCAGATGACCGTGACCGGCAGCGGGAAGCAGAACTCCTCGACGATGTCGACCGGTGACCCGTCCGCGCCCAGCTCGGCCATCCGGTCGAGCAGGTCCTCGGTGATCTTCTCGACGCGCGGCCGCAGCGCGTTGACGCGGCGCGCGGTCAGCGCGTACGAGACCAGCTTGCGCAGCCGCGTGTGGTCCTCGCCGTCGGCGGTGTTGAGCTTGTTGGCCATCCACGGGATGAGGTCTTCGGGGAAGTTCATCGCCTTGAAGACGCCGTCGCGGATGTCGGCCAGCGGCGAGTCCGACGGCGGGTTGGTGAGGAAGCGCGGGTCGGTCAGGACCGTGAGCACGTCCTCGTAGCGGGTGGCCAGCCACATGTCCGGCCCGCCCATCATGGTGCCGATGTTCAGCGTCCCGGTGTGCGGCAACGGTTCTTCGCGCAACCGCGCGTACCAGCCGAACGGGTCGGCGACCACTTCCGGTGAGAACAGGTCGACCGGCTTGGCCGAAGGCTTGGCGGTGGCGGTCATGGCCATCCCTTCCTGGTGCCGACGCGGGCGGTCCCGCTCGCGTGCGGCGGGCCCGGATTCGGACGGTAGGCAAGGGCCGCCCGGTTGAGCATCCCCCAACCTGACAGTGCTCGCGCCTGCGTCCCTTGTGGACGGTCGCGGGCCGCCCCGGCGCTATCAGAACGAGGGATGCCCGGCCGGGCGAGCCTGACCTAGTCTCCGAAAGACCTTGCAGGCCAGGCGTTGATCGACACGCGGTCACGCGAAACGATGCTTAGGGGTACTGGTGACGAAGCCGACTCCGAACGAGATTGGTAAGGGCTACGACGCTTTCGCGGACCTGCTCGACCAGCTCTGGGGTGAAAACCTGCACCACGGTTACTGGGACGACGAGTCCGCGACGCTCGAAGAGGCCACCACGCGGCTGACCGACCGGCTGGCCGGGATGCTGCCGCTGCGGGCCGGCGACCGGCTGCTCGACATCGGCTGCGGCAACGGCGAACCGGCGATCCGGATGGCGACGGCGAATGACGTCATGGTCACCGGCATCTCGATCAGCGAGAAGCAGGTGGAGCGCGCGAACGACCGCGCGTACAAGGCCGACGTCGACGACCGGGTCGTCTTCGAGTACGCCGACGCGATGGAGCTGCCGTACGAGGACGGGTCGTTCGACCTCGTCTGGGCGCTGGAGTCGCTGCACCACATGCCGGACCGCTGGCACGTGATCCGCCAGGCCGCCCGGGTGCTGCGGCCGGGCGGCCGGCTGGCGCTCGGCGACTTCCTGCTCGTGCCGAGCCCCGCCGGCCTGGAGGCCGACGCCGAGCGCGTGCGCGAGGTGGGCAAGGGCGTGGTGGCGGTCGTGTCGCTCGACGAGTACCAGGAGCACCTCCGCGAAGCCGGTCTCGAGCCCGAAAACGCCGAGGACGTCAGCCAGTACACCCGGTCGTCGTGGACCAAGGCGGCGGAGCGGTTCGAAGGACTGCGGGAACAGGCCCTGCAGCACATCGAGGCCGCGCAGTTCGAGGTCACCCTCGGCCGGTTCCGCGCGTTCAGCGAGGAACCGTCGCTGGGGTACGTCCTGCTGACCGCGCGCAAGCCCGACTGAGGAAGCCCGAAACCATGCAGATGACCGAAGAGAACCTCCGCGGCCTGTTCGGCCGGATGACGGGGGACGAGAAGCACGGCTGGGCCGCGGCGTCGACGTTGCACGCGATCTGGGTGCTCTACGAACGCGTGCTCAACGTGTCGCCGTCGAACATCGACGACCCCGGCCGCGACCGGTTCTACCTCTCCAAGGGCCACGGCCCGATGGCCTACTACGCGGTGCTGGCCGCGAAGGGCTTCATCGAGCCGGAAACGCTGGACACCTGGCGGCAGTGGGGTTCGCCGCTGGGCATGCACCCGGACCGCAACCTGGCGCCCGGCGTGGAGATCAGCAGCGGCTCCCTCGGCCACGGGCTCCCGCTCGGCGTCGGCACCGCGCTCGGGCTGCGCGCCCAGGGCCGCGACGCCCGCGTGTTCGTCCTGATGGGCGACGGCGAGTTCGACGAGGGCAGCAACCACGAGACGATGGCGATCGCCGGACGGCTCGGGATCGGCAGCCTCACCGCGATCGTCATCGACAACAAGACGGCGAGCCTCGGCTGGCCGGGCGGCATCGCCGGGCGCTTCGAACAGGAGGGCTGGGCCGCCACCACGGTCGACGGCCGCGACCACGACGCGCTGGAGAAGGCGCTCACCGGGGAGACCGACGGACGGCCGCGTGCGGTCATCGCGGAAATCCTCCCGATCGAGGAAGGGAGCACCGCATGACCGCCCAGGTGACCAGGAAGCAGATGCGGACCGTCTTCGCCGAGACGGTGATCGGGTCGCTGGCCACGGACCCGCGGGTGGTCATGCTGACCGCCGACATCTCGTCGTGGTTCTTCTGGGAGGTCAAGAAGGACTTCCCGGACCGCGTCCACAACTTCGGCATCCGCGAGCAGGCGATGATCGACATCGCCGGCGGCTTCGCGCTGGCCGGCCAGCGGCCGGTGGTGCACACGTACGCGCCGTTCCTGGTCGAGCGGCCGTTCGAGCAGATCAAGATCGGCCTCGGCCACCAGGACGTCGGCGCGGTGCTGGTCAGCGTGGGCGCCTCCTACGACGACCCGTCGTGGGGCCGCACCCACCAGGCGCCGGGCGATGTGGCGCTGCTGGACACGCTGCCGGGCTGGACGGTGCACGTCCCGGGCCACGAGGACGAGGTCGGGCCGCTGCTGAGCAAGGCCATCGCGGGCGACAACCGGGTCTACGTCCGGCTGTCCGAACGCGCGAACAGCGAAGCGGTGCCGGTGTCCGACGGGTTCACGGTGCTGCGCCGGGGCAGCGCGGGCGTGGTCATCGCGGTCGGCCCGGTGCTGGACCAGGTCCTGGCCGCGACGGCCACGGCGGACGTGACGGTGCTGTACGCGTCGACGATCCGCCCGTTCGACCACGCGGGTCTCCGCGCGGCGGTGGGCGCGGCGGCTCCGAACGTGGTGCTGGTCGAGCCGTACCTGCGCGGGACGTCGGCGTTCGAGGTGACCGAAGCGCTGGCGGACGTACCGCACCGCCTGAGGTCGTTCGGAACGTGGCGCGACCGCGAGGCCCGTGTCTACGGAACGCCCGAGGAACACGACCGCCTGTTCGGCGTGGACGCCGAGTCGCTGGCGGATTCGATCACCCGCTTCGTCGGCTGAGCCACGAGCGGCCCCCGACCGGCTCCACGCCGCACCGTCAACCCCCAGGCGGTGTGGCGCGGAGCCGGTTTTCGTCGCGCCCTGCTGACGGCCCACGGCCCACGGCGCGCACGGCCCACGGCGCACGGCGACGCGCGGATCGGCGGCTTGATCGCGGGCCAGGGTGCTTCCACCGGCCGCAGATTTCTGGCGGCTGATCGATGCCCAGGCCGAGCCCAGCCCAGGCCGAGTCCCGCTGAGCCACCCGGCGAGCCGCGCGCCCCACACACGCAAAAGCCCGGACCGCCGTCGACGGTCCGGGCCTCTTTCTCCGCGTCCTAGGGAGCGTCCCAGGCGATCGGGAGCGAGTGCACCCCGTAGGTCAGCATGTCGTTGCGCAGGGGGACCTCCTCCGGCGGTACCGCCAGGCGGAGGTTCGGCAGGCGGCGCAGCAGCTCGGCGTAGCCCGCCTGCATCTCCATCCGGGCCAGCTGCTGGCCGAGGCACTGGTGCACGCCGTGGCCGAACGCCAGGTGCGGGCCGCGGGGGCGGGTCAGGTCGAGGTCCGGGTCCGGCCACTGCCGCTCGTCGCGGTTGGTGGCCACCACGGAGACCACCACGGTCGAGCCGGCCGGGATGTGCTCGCCGGCGAACTCCAGGTCCTCCTTGGCGAACCGGAAGATCCCCGGGTTCACCACGGACAGGTAGCGCAGCAGCTCCTCGACCGCGTCGGCGATGCGGGACGGGTCGTCGCGCAGCGTGGCGAGCTGGTCGGGGCGCTGCAGCAGCACGAAGATGCCCAGCCCCAGCATGCTCGCCGTGGTGTCGTAGCCGGCGATGAGCAGCAGGTTGGCGATGTTGATCAGCTCGTCGTCGGTGAGCGCGGGGTCGGCGCCGGCGTGGTGGATCAGGCCGGAGATGAGGTCGCCCGCCGGGTTCTTGCGCTTGTCGGTCACCAGCTCCTGCATGAACGCGCGCAGGGCGTCGGCGTTCTTCACCGCCTCCGCGACCGGGGCGTTCATCTGCAGCAGGGCCGACGCGCGCTGCTGGAACTCCGCCCGGTCCTCGTAACGCACCCCGAGCAGCTCGCAGATCATCAGCGAGGGGGCGGGAAACGCGAACTCGGTCATCAGGTCGGCGGTGGTCCCGCCGGCCAGCATGGCGTCCACCCGGCCGGCGACGATCTCGTCGATCCGGGCGCTCAGCTCGCGGATCCGCCGGACGGTGAACTGCCCGGTGAGCAGTTTCCGGTACCGGGTGTGCTCCGGCGGGTCCATGTTGATGAACGACCCCGCCCGCGCCTTGTCATCACGCAGGCGCTCCCGGAATTCGGGCGACAATTCCTTGAACCGGGGGTGGTACTGGAAGCGGTCGGAGGAAAAGCGCGGGTCCGAAAGCACCGCGCGCGCTTCCTCGTACCCGGACACGAGCCAGAACGGGTCGCCGGCGGCCAGCGTCGCCCGGGCGACGGGACCCCGTTCGGCAACGGCCACCAGAGCGGGCGGCACGTGGAACGGGTCTTCGCGCCGGACGAACTCCGGGGGCAGTGGTGAGCGCAGCGATTCGGTGCTGGGCGCGTTTTCGGTCACTTTGGTCGTCACTGCGGAGGAACTCCATTCCCGGATCGCCGGACAAGCCTCGGCCGGAGCTTAAGTTCCCCGCGGCCGGGTGGGCATCCCTCGGTCTGATAGGTCACCGGGCGCAACTATCAACGTTGGGGTGGTGCCCCCCGAACCGCGTCGACAGCATGAGGTGGTCCGGCCCCCCTGCTGAGCGAGGTGTGTCCCGTTGCCCGACGTCCTTCTGCTGAACGGTCCCAACCTGGGTGTGCTGGGCCGGCGTGAGCCCGAGATCTACGGCACCGACACGCTGGCCGACATCGAAAAGGCGGTCGCCGAGGAGGTGCGGCCCCGTGGGTGGAACGTCGTCCCGGTCCAGCGTGACGGCGAGGGCGAGCTGGTCGGCGCGGTCCACGCGCACCGCGACACGACGGTCGGCGCGATCGTGAACCCCGGTGCGCTGATGATCGCCGGCTGGAGCCTGCGCGACGCGCTGGCCAGCTACGAGCCGCCGTGGATCGAGGTCCACCTGAGCAACGTGTGGGCGCGCGAGCAGTTCCGGCACGACTCGGTCATCGCGCCGCTGGCGAGCGGGGTGGTGGTCGGCCTCGGCGCCTTCGGCTACCGCCTGGCCGCGCGGGCGCTGCTGCACTTGTCGCCCGAACCGCCGAACGGGCTGCGCTGATTGCGCCAGTGCCACCGGTGGCCGGAGCCGGATCGGTAACGGCGATTTTCCGGGCATTCCCGCTGTGACCTGGCCATCTCCCAATGGTCCAGTCCATCGTTACCGTGAACATCGTCCGACCGCATGGTTTGTTGACTACTAACCGTTTGGGCGCTAGGCCATCGGGTTGATTCATGTCGTCGCTTATCGGAGAATCTCCTTGTGAGACAAGGAATGGCGAGTTCACACGGCATTCCAAAGGAGTGTGACCGGGGTCACATGACCGATGACGAAGGGTCTTACCGAAGCTACTGTGAGCCAAGCAAGATGTTAGTTTTTGACATGCCAACCTGGGGAGGTTGTGGTGGTGCGAGCCCGGCGTGCCTGCCGGGACGTCACCACACACTGACTGAACATTCGGTGCTCCGTGTGAACACGTGTTTAACACGGTGCGCATTACATTGGGGGGAACGGCCCCTACGGGGCGTGCCGTTCATGCTCGGTGTCGGGAAAAAATTCCGCTCAAGCGCGGCACGCCGCAATCGATTCCGCTTCGTCTATATCTGGGGGATAGCCGATCGATGTTGGACGTACCAAACTTGCAAATGCCACAGAATCCGTTCGCCGGATTCGGTGACGATTTGATGCAGCGATCCTGCGACACCGCCGGGTTCCTCCGCCGCTCCGCCTCGTCGTGGTTCAACGGGCGGCTCGACGCGGGGTTGCACTGTGCCAGGGCAGCGGCCACGGGCGACCGCCGGGAATCCGACGAACTCAGCCAGCTGGCTCAGTTCTGGTATGTCGGGTTGCTGATCAAGGCCCGGGACCTCGACGCGGGCCGCCGGGTGCTCGAGTCGGCGGATCGGGGCGGGGCAGCCTCCGACCGCATGACCGCCGTCGCGCACAACGTGCGGGGCAGCCTGCTGTTCGCCATGGGCAGCGTCGACGACGCGATGGACGAAATCAGCACCGGGCTGCGGATCGCCGAGCGCTGTGGTGACCGGTCGCTGCGGCCGCCCAGTTACGTGGTGCTGGCGCTGGGTGCCCTTCGCCGCGCGGACATGCGGGCGTGCCGCCATTTCGTCGACAAGCTGTCGGACGAAGCCCTGCTCGGTTACTTCGGGCAGGCGCCGGGAGCGTGGGTGGCCGCCCAGGCGGTGGAAGCCCGCAGCGGCGTGGCGAGCGCGGCGAGCCTGATCGCCGGGATCGTGACGAACCCGGTGGTGCTCAAGCAGCTGCTGGTGTCGGAACCGGCGGCGGCGTCCTGGCTGGTTCGTGCGTGCGTCAAGCTGGGCGCGCACGACCTGGCGAAGGCTTCGGCGGAAGAGTCCGCCGCGCTGGCCGCCGAGCAACCGGAGTTCAGCGTGATCCGCGGATCCGCCCTGCACGCGGCGGGCCTGCTGGAGCAGGACGCGGCCAAGCTCCACGAGGCGGCCGACATCCACCCCGACCGCTGGTGCGCGGCGTCGGCGCGCGAGGACCTGGCGAGCCTGCTGGCCGTCCGGTGTTCCGAGCGCGACCGGACGATCAGGATCCTCGAGTCGGTCTTGGACACGTACGCGTCGGTGAGCGCCACGCGCGACTCGGCCCGGGTGGTGAACAAGCTCCGCGAGTACGGCGTCCGCCGCGGCACGACCCGGACGGTGGAGTGCGAAGGCGCCGTCCCGCACGGGCTGACGAACACGGAGTTCGCGGTGGCCGAGCTGGTGAGCCAGGGCCACACCAACAACGAGGTGGGCCGGCAGCTGTTCATCTCCCGGCACACGGTGGCGTTCCACCTGAAGAAGGTGTTCCAGAAGATGAACATCACCTCGAGGGTGGAGCTGGCGGCGGCGTGGAAGGTGTTCTCGTAGGACGGTGAAGCGAGGCGGGCCGGTGGTCCCCCGTGCGGTTGGGTGCCGTGACGGGAGCGATGACCGGGTCCGGGTGGCCGAGCGGGCACGAAGAGTGGTCACGCCGCAGTGGAGGGCGGCGCGGCCGCGGCGGTCCGGCGGTCCGGCCGCCCCTGGTGCCGGGGGCGGTGGGAGCGGCCGGCGAGCCGAGCCGCGCGGGAGAGGAGTGCCGTCGGCTCCCGGCGGCTCCGTGGGGCCGGGGTGCCTCGGCCGCGGGTGCCACTGGGCGTCGTCACGCCCGTACCGCCGTGGGTGGTGCGGGAGCCGGGGATGCCATCGCGCGTCCTCGCGCGCGCGGTCCGTATAAGCGCTCTCCCGCGCCCTCGAACCGGCTCGCCGAATCCTCCGATCCGCGAAACCCCGCTCCCCGGCACGCCCGGTTCCACTCCGCCCCGGTGGCCTGCGCCATACCCCTCGACCCCGGCAAAACCCCAGGTAGAGCCGCCAAGGTGGCGTTACCGGCTGGTAGCTGGAATGATATTCGGCCGCTCACGCTCCGCTGAACCTCTTCCACGCTGCGCCAACCGGCGGGACCCCCGTGTGGCACCTTGACTGGAGGCGCCGGTGGGGTCACGCTTACTCCCGACGGCGAAACCGGGGCCCTTGCGGGAGGGACCACCGGGTCGCCCGGAGGCATACCTGAAGACGTTGCGAAGCAGGCTGGGCCCCATCGGGAGCGCCCCCTGGACATGCCGCGACGTTCGGGCTAGACTGTCTCTTTGCGCTGCCCTCTTTCAGGCTGCCCGGAGCCGGTAGTTAGGATAGTGGGCACACGGCACCCTTGACAGTCGCTCATAGCTGTTGCTATGGCGGCCGTCACCGCTCATTGTCCCCGGAAGGACGCATCTTGGCAGTCTCTCCCGCGAACCAGGCCACTGCTGCGACCACCTCGGCTGAATCTCGCTCGGAGGCCACGGGAATCCCCGGCGCGCCCAAGCGGGTTTCCTTCGCAAAGATTCGCGAACCCCTGAACACCCCCAACCTGCTCGACGTCCAGATCCAGTCGTTCCAGTGGTTCACCGGGGACGAAGCGTGGTTCCAGCGCCGTGTCGAGGAAGGTGAAGAGAACCCGGTCGGCGGCCTCGAAGAGGTCCTCAACGAGATCTCCCCGATCGAAGACTTCTCCGGTTCGATGTCCCTGTCCTTCTCCGCCCCGCGCTTCGACGAGGTCAAGGCCTCGATCGAGGAGTGCAAGGACAAGGACATGACGTACGCGGCCCCGCTGTTCGTCACGGCGGAGTTCGTCAACAACAACACGGGCGAGATCAAGAGCCAGACGGTCTTCCTGGGCGACTTCCCGGTGATGACCGACAAGGGCACCTTCGTCATCAACGGCACCGAGCGTGTCGTGGTGTCCCAGCTGGTCCGCTCGCCGGGCGTCTACTACTCCAAGGACATCGACAAGACCAGCGACAAGGACGTCTTCAGCGTCCGGGTCATCCCGAGCCGGGGTGCCTGGCTGGAGTTCGACGTCGACAAGCGCGACACCGTCGGCGTCCGCATCGACCGCAAGCGCCGCCAGCCCGTCACCGTGCTGCTGAAGGCGCTCGGCTGGACCACCGAGGCGATCCGCGAGCGCTTCTCCTTCTCGGAGACGCTGCTCGCCACCCTCGAGAAGGACCACACCGCCGGCACCGACGAGGCGCTGCTCGACATCTACCGCAAGCTGCGCCCGGGCGAACCGCCCACGAAGGAGAGCGCACAGACCCTGCTGGAGAACCTGTTCTTCAAGGCGAAGCGCTACGACCTGGCCAAGGTCGGCCGGTACAAGGTCAACAAGAAGCTGGGCCTGTCGACCCCCATCGACAACGGGACGCTGACCGAAGAGGACATCGTCACGATCATCGAGTACCTGGTCCGGCTGCACGCCGGCGAGGACAAGATGACCGCGGCGAACAACACCGAGATCCCGGTCGAGACCGACGACATCGACCACTTCGGCAACCGCCGCATCCGGACCGTCGGCGAGCTGATCCAGAACCAGATCCGGGTCGGCCTGTCGCGCACCGAGCGCGTCGTCCGCGAGCGCATGACCACGCAGGACGTCGAGGCGATCACCCCGCAGACCCTGATCAACATCCGCCCGATCGGCGCGGCGATCAAGGAGTTCTTCGGCACCTCGCAGCTGTCGCAGTTCATGCAGCAGACGAACCCGATCGACGGCCTGACCCACAAGCGCCGCCTCAACGCGCTGGGCCCGGGTGGTCTGTCGCGTGAGCGCGCCGGCATGGAGGTCCGCGACGTCCACCCGTCGCACTACGGCCGGATGTGCCCGATCGAGACGCCGGAAGGCCCGAACATCGGCCTGATCGGCTCGCTCTGCTCGTACGCGCGGGTCAACCCGTTCGGCTTCATCGAGACGCCGTACCGCAAGGTCGTCGAGGGCCGGGTCACCGACCAGATCGACTACCTGACCGCGGACGAAGAGGACCGGTTCGTCAAGGCCCAGGCCAACGCGCCGATCTCCGACGACGGCACCTTCGTCGAAGACCGCGTCCTGGTCCGCCGGAAAGGCGGCGAGGTCGAGCTGATCGACCCGCTCGACGTCGACTACATGGACGTGTCGCCGCGGCAGATGGTCTCGATCGCGACGGCGATGATCCCGTTCCTCGAGCACGACGACGCGAACCGCGCGCTGATGGGCGCGAACATGCAGCGCCAGGCCGTGCCGCTGCTGCGCAGCCAGGCGCCGTACGTCGGCACCGGCGTGGAGCTGCGGGCCGCGATCGACTCCGGCGACATGCTGGTCGCCGAGCAGTCGGGCGTGGTGGAGGAGCTGTCGGCGGACCTGATCACGGTCATGCACGACGACGGCACGCGGAAGAGCTACAGCCTCTACAAGTTCCGCCGCTCGAACCACGGCACCTGCTTCAACCACCGCCCGATCGTCAACGAGGGCGACCGGATCGAAGCCGGCCAGGTCATCGCCGACGGCCCGTCCACCGAAAACGGTGAGGTGGCGCTCGGCAAGAACCTGCTGGTCGCGGTCATGCCGTGGGAGGGCCACAACTACGAGGACGCGATCATCCTCTCCGAGCGCCTGGTGCAGGACGACGTGCTGACGTCGATCCACATCGAGGAGCACGAGATCGACGCCCGCGACACGAAGCTGGGCGCCGAGGAGATCACCCGGGACATCCCGAACGTCTCCGAGGAGGTGCTGGCCGACCTCGACGAGCGCGGCATCATCCGCATCGGTGCCGAGGTCCGTGACGGCGACATCCTGGTCGGCAAGGTCACGCCGAAGGGCGAGACCGAGCTGACCCCGGAGGAGCGCCTGCTCCGCGCGATCTTCGGCGAGAAGGCCCGCGAAGTCCGCGACACCTCGCTGAAGGTGCCGCACGGCGAGACCGGCAAGGTCATCGGCATCCGGGTGTTCTCCCGCGAGGACGACGACGAGCTGCCCCCGGGCGTCAACGAGCTGGTCCGCGTCTACGTGGCCCAGAAGCGCAAGATCCAGCCGGGCGACAAGCTCGCCGGCCGGCACGGGAACAAGGGTGTCATCGGCAAGATCCTGCCGGTCGAGGACATGCCGTTCATGGAGGACGGCACGCCCGTCGACATCATCCTGAACACCCACGGTGTGCCGCGACGGATGAACATCGGCCAGATCCTCGAGCTGCACCTGGGCTGGCTGGCGTCGCAGGGCTGGACGATCGAGGGCGACCCGGACTGGGCGAAGAACCTGTCGCCCGAGCTTCGCGACGTCGAGCCCGGCACGAACACCGCCACCCCGGTGTTCGACGGCGCGAAGGAGGAGGAGCTCACCGGGCTGCTCAGCGCGACCAAGCCGAACCGCGACGGCGAGCGGATGGTCAAGGAGAACGGCAAGGCCAACCTGTTCGACGGCCGCTCCGGCGAGCCGTACCCGTACCCGGTCGCGGTCGGCTACATGTACATCCTGAAGCTGCACCACCTGGTCGACGACAAGATCCACGCCCGCTCCACCGGTCCGTACTCGATGATCACGCAGCAGCCGCTGGGTGGTAAGGCGCAGTTCGGTGGCCAGCGCTTCGGTGAGATGGAGTGCTGGGCGATGCAGGCGTACGGCGCCGCCTACACGCTGCAGGAGCTGCTGACGATCAAGTCGGACGACGTGGTCGGCCGCGTCAAGGTGTACGAGGCCATCGTCAAGGGCGAGAACATCCCCGAGCCGGGCATCCCGGAGTCGTTCAAGGTGCTCCTCAAGGAGCTCCAGTCGCTGTGCCTCAACGTCGAGGTGCTCTCCAGTGACGGCTCCTCGATCGAGATGCGCGACTCCGACGACGAGGACCTCGAGCGCGCCGCGGCGAACCTCGGCATCAACCTGTCCCGCAACGAGTCGCCCTCGGTGGACGACGTCGTGCACTGATCGCGAGCTGAGGCGGGACCTACCTCCCGTGGGTCCCGCCTCGCCCGCCACCCCTCTCTAGCCGAAACAACCCCAAGGGGATCTAGACGTGCTGGACGTCAACTTTTTCGATGAGCTCCGCATTGGTCTCGCCACGGCCGACGACATCCGTCAGTGGTCGTACGGCGAGGTCAAGAAGCCGGAGACCATCAACTACCGGACGCTCAAGCCCGAGAAGGACGGCCTCTTCTGCGAGAAGATCTTCGGTCCGACCCGGGACTGGGAGTGCTACTGCGGCAAGTACAAGCGCGTCCGCTTCAAGGGCATCATCTGTGAGCGCTGCGGCGTCGAGGTGACCCGCGCCAAGGTGCGCCGCGAGCGGATGGGCCACATCGAGCTGGCCGCCCCGGTCACCCACATCTGGTACTTCAAGGGTGTTCCGTCCCGCCTGGGCTACCTGCTGGACCTGGCGCCGAAGGACCTCGAGAAGATCATCTACTTCGCTGCTTACGTCATCACCGGCGTGAACACGGAGCTGCGCCACAACGACCTGCCGACCCTCGAGAACGAGATCGGCGTCGAGCGCAAGAACCTCGAGACCAAGCGTGACGCGGACATCGAAGCCCGCGCGCAGAAGCTCGAAGCCGACCTGGCCGCGCTGGAGGCGGAGGGCGCCAAGTCCGACGTCCGCCGCAAGGTCAAGGAGGGCGGCGAGCGCGAGATGCGCCAGCTCCGCGACCGCGCCGGCCGCGAGCTGGACCGCCTCGAGGAGGTCTGGACGACCTTCACGAAGCTGGACACCCGCCAGCTGATCGCCGACGAGATGCTCTACCGCGAGCTCGTCGACCGCTACGGCGAGTACTTCACCGGCGGCATGGGCGCGGAGGCCATCCAGAAGCTGGCCGCCGAGTTCGACGTCGCCGCGGAGGCCGACAACCTGCGCGACACCATCCGCAACGGCAAGGGGCAGAAGAAGCTCCGCGCGCTGAAGCGGTTGAAGGTCGTCGCGGCGTTCCAGGCCACCGGTAACGACCCGCGCGGCATGGTGCTCGACGCCGTACCGGTCATCCCGCCGGACCTGCGCCCGATGGTGCAGCTCGACGGTGGCCGGTTCGCGACGTCGGACCTGAACGACCTGTACCGCCGGGTGATCAACCGCAACAACCGCCTCAAGCGGCTGATCGACCTCGGCGCGCCCGAGATCATCGTCAACAACGAGAAGCGGATGCTGCAGGAGGCCGTCGACGCGCTGTTCGACAACGGCCGCCGCGGGCGTCCGGTCACCGGCCCGGGCAACCGGCCGCTGAAGTCGCTGTCCGACCTGCTCAAGGGCAAGCAGGGCCGGTTCCGCCAGAACCTGCTCGGCAAGCGCGTCGACTACTCGGGCCGTTCGGTCATCATCGTCGGCCCGCAGCTGAAGCTGCACCAGTGCGGTCTGCCGAAGGACATGGCGCTCGAGCTGTTCAAGCCGTTCGTCATGAAGCGGCTGGTCGACCTGAACCACGCACAGAACATCAAGTCCGCCAAGCGGATGGTGGAGCGCTCGCGGCCGCAGGTGTGGGACGTGCTGGAAGAGGTCATCACCGGCCACCCGGTGATGCTGAACCGCGCGCCGACGCTGCACCGCCTCGGCATCCAGGCCTTCGAGCCGCAGCTGGTCGAGGGCAAGGCCATCCAGCTGCACCCGCTGGTCTGCGAGGCGTTCAACGCGGACTTCGACGGTGACCAGATGGCGGTGCACCTGCCGCTGTCGGCCGAGGCGCAGGCCGAGGCCCGGATCCTGATGCTGTCGGCGAACAACATCCTGTCGCCGGCGTCGGGCCGTCCGCTCGCCATGCCGCGGCTGGACATGGTGACGGGCCTGTTCCACCTGACCCGCCTCACCGAGACGGCCGAGGGCGCGGGCAACGCGTACTCGTCGACGGCCGAGGCGATCATGGCGTACGACCGCAAGGTGCTGAGCCTGCACGCGCCGGTCAAGATCCGCATCACCGACCGTCAGCCGGCGAAGGCCGACGAGGCGAAGCTCGCGGAGAAGGGCTGGGAGCCGGGCAAGGCGTGGCTGGCCGAGACGACCCTGGGCCGCGTGCTGTTCAACGAGCTGCTGCCGGCGGACTACCCGTTCATCAACGAGCCGATGCCGAAGAAGCGGCAGGCCGCGATCGTGAACGACCTCGCCGAGCGGTACTCGATGACCCAGGTCGCGCAGACCCTGGACCGGCTCAAGGACGCCGGTTTCTACTGGGCGACCCGGTCGGGTGTCACCGTGGCGATCTCCGACGTCCTGGTGCCGGAAGGCAAGAAGGCCATCCTCGACGAGTACGAGGGCAAGGCCTCCCAGGTGGAGAAGCGCTACCAGCGTGGTCAGCTGTCGCACGCCGAGCGCAACAACGAGCTCGTCAAGGTGTGGACGCAGGCCACCGAAGAGGTCCACAAGATCATGGAGACGGCGCTGCCGGACGACAACCCGATCGCCATGATCGTGAAGTCGGGCGCCGCCGGTAACATGACGCAGGTCCGGTCGCTGGCCGGTATGCGTGGCCTGGTGTCGAACCCGAAGGGTGAGTACATCCCGCGTCCGATCAAGGCCAACTTCCGTGAGGGCCTGTCGGTGGCGGAGTACTTCATCGCGACGCACGGTGCCCGCAAGGGCCTGGCGGACACGGCGCTGCGGACCGCCGACTCGGGTTACCTGACCCGGCGTCTGGTGGACGTCTCGCAGGACGTCATCGTCCGCGAGACCGACTGCGGCACCACCCGCGGCATCATGATGCCGATCGGCGAGGACATCGGCGACGGCAAGATCCTGCGCGACCAGCACGTCGAGACCAGCGTGTACGCGCGGAACCTCGCGACGGACGCGGTGGACGCCAAGGGCAACGTCGTGCTGAACGCCGGCGACGACATCGGCGACCCGGCCATCGACAAGCTGATCTCCAGCGGCATCGCGAAGGTCAAGGTCCGCTCGGTGCTGACCTGCGAGTCGGTCGTCGGTATCTGCGCGACCTGCTACGGCCGCTCGATGGCGACCGGTCTGCTCGTCGACGTCGGCGAGGCGGTGGGTATCGTCGCCGCCCAGTCGATCGGTGAGCCGGGTACGCAGCTGACGATGCGTACGTTCCACCAGGGTGGTGTGGCCGGTGACGACATCACGACCGGTCTGCCGCGTGTCCAGGAGCTGTTCGAGGCCCGCGTCCCGAAGGGCAAGGCGCCCATCGCCGACGTCGACGGCCGCGTGCGGATCGAGGAGAGCGAGCGGTTCTGGAAGATCACCCTCATCCCGGACGACGGGGGCGAGGAGATCGTCTTCGACAAGCTGTCCAAGCGGCAGCGGCTCGCGAACACCCCGAACGGCCCGCTGGGCGACGGTGACCACGTCCACGTCGGTCAGCAGCTGCTCGAGGGCACGCCGGACCCGCACGAGGTCCTGCGGGTCATGGGGCCGCGCGAGGCGCAGATCCACCTGGTGGACGAGGTCCAGAAGGTGTACCGCGCGCAGGGTGTGTCGATCCACGACAAGCACATCGAGGTCATCGTCCGGCAGATGCTGCGCCGGGTGACGGTCATCGATTCGGGTGGCACGGACTTCCTGCCGGGCGAGCTGCCCGAGCGGACGAAGTTCGAGGCGACGAACCGGGCCTCGGTCGCCGAAGGCGGCGAGCCGGCTTCGGGCCGTCCGGTGCTGATGGGCATCACGAAGGCCTCGCTGACCACGGACTCGTGGCTGTCGGCGGCGTCGTTCCAGGAGACCACGCGAGTCCTGACCGACGCGGCCATCAACGGCCGCTCGGACAAGCTCGTCGGCCTCAAGGAGAACGTGATCATCGGTAAGCTGATCCCGGCCGGTACGGGTATCAACAAGTACCGCAACATCCAGGTGCAGCCGACCGAAGAGGCCCGGGTCGCGGCGTACGCGATCCCGTCCTACGACGACGGTTACTACACCCCGGACGTGTTCGGTACGGGTACCGGTGCCGCGGTTCCGCTGGACGACTACGACTTCGGCCGCGACTTCCGCTGAAGCTGATTCGACGAAAGGCCCTCGCCGGTTTCCGGCGGGGGCCTTTCGGCGTTTCGCAACTGTCACCCAAACGGGTATTCACCCCGCTTCGATCTCGCTAGAGTGAGCCGGTTCACGCGGCTCGGGGGCTTTGCGCGTTCAACGGGTAATCAGGGGTGACTGTTCGTGAACATATCCAAGAGTGCGAGATCGCTCGCGCGCGGTTTCGCCACGCTCACGGCCGCGGCCGTGCTGACCAGCGTGTTCGCCGGCCCGGCGGCCGCGGACGAGCCGACACCGACCGCCACCGCACCGGCCACATCCGAAGCGCCGTCCACTTCGGAGGCCCCGGTTCCGGAGCCGAGTTCCGCACCGAGCTCCACCGAGCCGGAGAACAAGCCCGCGGCGGCGCAGCCGCAGGCCGCGGGGGACGACAAAGCGCAGGTCACTGCCACGGCCGCCCTCGGCAAAAAGGTGTACCAGTCCGACGAGGACGTCCCCTTCACCTTCACACTGACCAACACCGGAACGGTCCCTGCCAAGGGCATCCACATCGCCCAGGGCATGAGCAAGCCGACCGACCTGCTCGTCTTCTTCGACGACAACGGCTGGGGCAAGCTCGTGCAGCAGTCGGGTGTGGACCTCCAACCGGGGGAGAGCTTCGAGCTGAAGAAGACGGGGAAGATCCGGGACATCACCCAGACGGAGGTGGTCCTCGAGGGGCAGGTCTTCGACAGCGACGGCCGCCGGGTCGCCGACTTCGGCGCCACGGCGAAGGTCGAGCAGACGCTGCTGCCCGCCCGGGCCACGGTGTACGGCGACCGGAACGGCAACGGCGTCTTCGACGACGGCGAGCAGCTGACCGGCATCCCGGTCACGCTGCGGTACCCGTACGGCTCGAACCAGTACGCGGCCACGAGCGGCCCCGAGGGGAAGATCGACTTCGGCAAGGTCCCGTCGGCCACGTACTACCTCGGTGGCGTGCCGGCCGGCGACTGGCTGATCCCGTTCCAGAACGTCCACGTCGGAACGGGCTCGAAGGACCTGCTCATCCGGGCCGTGCCGCCGCTGCACGGCGCGCTGAAGGCGTCGATGGTGTTCACCCAGGACAGCTACCAGCCCGGCGACCTCGCGCACCTCACCGTGACGCTGTCCAACTCCGGCTCGATCCCGCTCACCGGCATCGTGGCCTCGTGCGACCGCTTCGGCTCCGACTTCGCGCTGAAGGGCGGCCCCGGGTGGGGAGATCTCGACACCTTTGCCGACGGCGTGACGATCGCTCCCGGACAGACGCGGACCTTCGACGTCACCGAGCGGGTGCCGGACGCGGCTCGGAACAGCGGCGTCGTCACGGCGGACTGCGACTTCGGCTACCGCGAGGTCGGCATCGAGGAGCACCCGAACGCGAGCGCCCAGGCGGCGGTGCCCGGGGTCAAGGCGACCGTGGTCGGCGACGTGGCCGTCTACGACGACCGTGGCGAGATCAAGCAGCCGGTCGCCGGCGTCAAGGTCGTGCTGGTGTCCGACCGGCACTGCCCGGTCACGGCCGAACAGACGACCGATGCGAAGGGCCACTTCGAGTTCCACGACGTGGTGCCCGGGCCTGAGTACCGGCTGTTCTTCCTGCCGCCGGCGGGGTGGAAGATCAAGGAAGAGAACCCCTGGTCGATCTTCGTCCGCGGCCCGGCCGACCGCCCGGTCAAGCTCCAGGTCGAAGCGGAGCAGGGTGATGCGCCGCTGCCCGCGGTGCCGGCCAACCCGGCGGACTGCACCGCCGGTGCCCCGACCTCGACGACCGGCGCACCGGGCGGGACCGGCGGTGGCCAGAGCGGCGGCTCCGGGCTGGCCAGCACCGGCGTCGACGCGATCGGGCTCGGCGCGCTCGCGCTGCTCGCCCTCGCCCTCGGCGGCGGCCTGGTGTTCGGCGCCCGTCGTCGCCGGCGCACGATCTGACGCTGGAAAGCGAAGCGCCCCCGGTCCACAGTGGACCGGGGGCGCTTTTTCGCGTCAGTGCAGGCTTCCGCGGGACACCGGGAAGTCGAAGTAGGTGTCCGGGAACGGCTCGCCGTTCAGCGTGAAGTGCCACCACTCCTCGGGCAGGTTGCGGAAGCCCGCCGCGGCCATCGTCGAGCGCAGCAGGTCGCGGTGCTTCCGGGCGACACCGGTGATCGCCGGGTTGTCGGTGTGGGCGAGCGGGTCGAAGCAGTCGTAGCCGGTGCCCATGTCGACGGTGTTGTCGGGGAAGCGCTGGTCCCGCGGCGCGAAGCACGCCTTGAGCGGTTCGCCCGGGACGTACGGCCGCTGGAACGGTGGCGGGAGGCGGACGAGCGTGAGATCCATCGTGCTGCCGCGGCTGTGCCCGGACTTCTCGGCGATGTACCCGTCGGCGAAGAGCCGGTCCTTGGTGACGTTCGGGTAGAACTCCGCTTTCATCTTCTCGTCGGCGAGGTCCTTGGCCCACCGCACGAAGTGGTCGACGGCGCGCTGCGGGCGGTAGCAGTCGTAGACCTTGAGCGTGTAACCGCGCTTGACCAGCTGAGCCTGTGCCTTCCGCAGGCCTTCGGCGGCCTGCCGGGTCAGGAGGCACAGCGGTTGGCGGTACCCGTCGACGCGGCGGCCGACGAAGTTGTGCCGCGTGTCGTAGCGGATGTCCTGCAGGATCGACGGCGCGACGTCGGAGAGCGCGACGAAGGCCCGGGACGTGGTCGTGGCCTGCGCGGGCGTGGGGACGGCGAGACCGGCCGCCGCGGCGAGGGTGACGGCGAGGGCGCGCACCCGGCGAGTGAAGATCGGCATCCCTCTCGTCTATCAGCTCGGCCCCCGGCGCACAGCCGCCGACCGGTCAGGACCAGCCTTCGGACGTTGTCGCGCGCAGGAAGTCGTCCGAGGGTGGCTGCACCGGCCGTCCCTCGAACTGCGTGGAAAGCACCACCGACGACCGCAGCTCGCCGTGCTTGCCCAGCCGTTCCAGCAGCCCCTCGAAGTGCTCGAGCGACGCCGCCCGGATCTTCAGCATCGTGCAGTGGTCGCCGCTCAGCCGGTGGATCTCGACGACCTCCGGGTAGTCCTCGGCCTTCGACGTCTTCAGCAGGCAGCTGCTCAGCGCGCACCGCATCTCGACGAACGCCTGCAGCGGCTGGCCCGCGCGCCGCGCGTCGACCTGGGCGCGGTAGCCGGTGATCACCCCGGTCTCCTCCAGCCGCCGCACCCGCTCGGCCACCGCCGGCGCCGACAGGTTGATCCGCCGCCCGAGCTCCTTGAACGACAGCCGCCCGTCGGCCTGCAGCAGGTCCAGCAGCCGCCAGTCGACGTCGTCCAGCGCCTTTTCCGAACGGAAGGTCATGGGCCTCATCTTCCTTCCGATGCACGGGCGGGGCGAGCGAAATCCCGTGCATCGGCCCTTCGAACCGCGGCCGGATTTCCCTAACGTTGCCGCTCATGGGGACTTCGACGGTGACCGGCCGGACCCGGTCGATGGGGGCACTGTTCACCGGTGTCGCGTTGCTCAACACGGCCACGGTCGGCCTCGGTACCGCGGCCACGCTGATCGTCGCCGCCGGCAGCGGCGCGGTCTGGAGCGGGCTGCCGAGCGTGGCGAACGTGCTCGGCACCGCGGCGGGCGCGCTCGGCGCCGGGAGGCTGCTGCCGGTCCACGGCAGTCGCCGGGTGCTGGCCGGTGGCTACGGCCTCGCCGCGGCCGGCGCGCTGGTGGCGTTCGCGGGCGCGCTGGCGACGTCGGTCGTGCCGCTGCTCCTCGGCATCCTGCTGGTCGGGCTGGGCAACGGCGGTGCGCAGCTCTCGCGGTACCTGGCCGCGGACCTGTACCCCGAGGACCGCCGGGGGCGCGCGCTCTCGACCGTCGTCTGGAGCGGGACCATCGGCGCGCTCGCCGGGCCGGCCCTGATGGCTCCGGCGGCCGGCGCCGCGGCCGGCTTCGGCTGGCCGTCGCTGTCCGGCCCGGCCGCGGTGGCGGTCCTGGCCACGGCGGGCGCGGCGCTGGCGGCGGCGTTCCTCCCGCGGCACGTGCCGCCGGGGCCGGTCGTGGCCGCGCCCGGCCCGGTGCGGCCGGCCGGCGTCGTGCGGCCGCTGGTCGCGATGGTCGCCGCGCAGCTCACGATGGGGGCGGTGATGACGATGACGCCGTTGCAGCTGCAGGCGCACGGGCACGGCCTCGGCGTCGTCGGCTGGGTGCTGAGCGCGCACCTGTTCGGGATGTTCGCGCTGGCGCCGCTGTCCGGCCGGATCGCCGACCGCTGGGGCCCGCACGTAGCCGTCAACGCGGGCCTCGGCGTCCTCGCGCTGGCCGCGGCGACCGCGCTCGCGGCGCCGACCGCGCACACCTCCGGGCTGCCGATCGCGCTGTTCCTCCTGGGCTACGGCTGGAACCTGGTGTTCGTCGGCGGCAGCGCGCAGCTCAGCCGGGACCTCGCGCCGGAGACGCGCCGCCGGGTGCAGGGCACCGTCGACGCGGTCGTCTGGTCGGCGTCCGCGCTGGCCGGCCTGGGGTCGGGGGCGCTGTTCGCGGGCGGCGGGTACGGGCTGGTCGCGGTGGTCGGCGGGGTGCTGGCCCTGCTCCCGCTGGCGTTCTCCGCCGCCCGTGACGGCCGGTGACCGGGCCGTTGTCGGCAAATCTCTCGTCCCCGCGGCCGCGGCCGGGCGCCAAGATGGGCCGTGGCTGACTCGGTGCCTTTCACGGACAACTTCTCGGACCTCTCGAACACGCAGGGGTACCAGTTCGAGTTCCGTTGCGAGCGTTGCGGCAACGGTTTCCGTTCCGCCTTCCAGCGCGACAACGTCGAGACCGGCCGAAGCGTGCTTCGCGCGGTGGGCTCGTTCTTCGGTGGGACGCTGCGCGACCTGAGCAACTCGGCCGACCAGTGGCGCTACGACCGCGCGACGAACTCGCCGGCCAAGGACAAGGCCCTGGCGGCGGCGGTCGAGGAGATCACCCCGAGTTTCCGCCAGTGCCGCGGCTGCGGCGACTGGATGTGCCAGGACCAGTGCTGGAACGAGGAGATCGGCCAGTGCCTGCGCTGCTCGCCGAGCGTCGCGGAGGAGATCTCGCGCGCCCAGGCCGCGGCCCAGCGCGACCAGATCTGGGACAAGGCCCGCGATAAGGACTGGACGGCGGGCCTGGACCTCGAAACCCGGGCCAAGGTCACCTGCCCGGGCTGCGGCCTGAAAGCGGACGGTGGCAAGTTCTGTTCGTCCTGCGGCACGTCGCTGGCCTTGAAGGTCGCCTGCGGCGGCTGCGGCAGTGAGAGCAACAAGCCGGGAGCGTTGTTCTGCTCCGATTGCGGCGCCGAACTCTGAGCCGGGGCGCGCTCCGAAAACCGGCGTCTTACCACCCTTTCCCACGAATTCCGTCAGGTTCCGCCGACACGGCCCGCGATGCGGGCCGTGTCCTTTTTCCGGGCATCGACAACCGCCTTCGCCGCGGGTATTTGTCTAGGGTGCGCGAGGGGGGCTCGCGGGCACGGAACCGGAACGGCGGTCGTTCCGGGACTCGTCGAGGAGGGTGCGGCGTGGCGGTCGGCGGTGCGGGCGGAAACGGCACGGAATGGCCGGGTGGCACGGTGATGTCGCGGCTACCGGGTGCGCTGGCCGGTGAGCTGCTGAGACTGGGGAGTCCGAAACCGTGTCCCGCCGGGACGGTTCTGCTGCACCAGGGGGAACCCAGCACGCACGTTTTCCTGCTCGGGCACGGGAAGCAGCCCAGGCTGGCGTGCGTCAAGGTCACCGCGGCGGACCGGAACGGCACCGAAAGCCTGCTGGGCATCAGGGTGAGCGGTGATCTCGTCGGCGAGATGGGGGTGCTGCGGGAAGGCCCTCGCTCGGCGACGGTGACGGCGTGCCGGGCGATGACGGTGCACCGGATCCCGCTGGAGCACTTCCGGCTCTTCCTGCGGCGCCGGGAAGAAGCCTGGCGGGTGGTCTGCCACATGATCGCCGACCGGCTCGACTGGGCGAACCGCCGACGGCTCGACTTCGCCGGGTACGACACGGCGGTGCGGCTCGCCCGGGTCCTGCTCGAACTGGCTGAGTACCACGGTGCCCCCGGTGAGGCCGGGATCAGGCTGGGGATCCAGCTTTCGCAAGCGGAGTTCGGCAAGCTGATCGGGGCGGGCCGGGACGCAACCCAATTGGCTGTCCGCCAATTGAAGGAGAAGAACTACATCGCGTACCGATACCGGACAGTAACCATTCTTGACCTGAACGGGCTAGTGATGTTCGCTGAACCTGGCTAACGAACCGGTGCAGATCACGGAATTTTCCGGAGTCTTGGTCACGTAGTGCAGGCAGACTCTGCGCTCATCTCCTGACGGCTCCGAAAAAGGACAATGACCTTGGCTCGCGGCAGCGATTTTTCCCGTCATCTGCTCGTTTCCATGGACGTGCAAGGCTACGGCGGCCGGGACGACCGGCAGCACGCTTCGATCCAATCCGGCCTGCTCGCCGTGGCGGACACCGCCGCCGGCCGGTGCGGCCTGGACCGGACGACCTGGCACCGGCAGGGCGCCGGTGACGGCGAACTGGCGATCCTCCCACCGGACACCCCCGAACCGGCGGTCGTGGACGACTACGTCCGCGAGCTGGTCGCGGCGCTCGCCGACCACAACCACGACCTCGCGGCCGAGACCCGGATGCGCATCCGGATCGCGATCCACCACGGGGTCGCGATGCCCGGCGCGAACGGCTGGACGGGACAGGGCGTGGTGGGCGTGAGCCGCCTCGTCGACAGCGCGCCCGTCCGCGGCGCCCTCCACGCGTTCCCGGACGCCGACCTGGCCGTGCTCGTTTCGCGGCAGATCTACACCGACGTCGTGGCCCAGCGCCACACCTCGCTGAAACCCGGGCAGTTCCGGGAAGTCGTGGTGCGGCAGAAGGAATTCACCGACGTGGCGTGGCTCCGGGTCCCGGGACACGACGTGCACGACGCCCGGCTCTCGGCCGACCGGCCCCGGCTCCCCGCCGATCCGGCGGGCACCCGGGTGACCGGCACGGCCGGGCCGCACTACCGCGCCGAGGCGATCACCGTGGTCAACGGGAGCGTCGACGCGACGAACGCGGTCTTCGGGATCAAGCACGGCTCATGAGCGAGGAAGAACCGGCGGAAAAGCCGGCCGAGACGCCGGAGCCCCCGCCCGGCGACGACTACACCGAACAGCTCGCGGGCGCGGTGAACCAGTTCAACGGCCCGATCTACGCCGACGGCGCCCAGTTCGGCATCGGCCCGCAGCGGCCGGCACGCGTCAAGGCCGCGGCCGGCAAGCTCGACGACGCCGATGTCCGGGCCGAGCTGAGCCACTACGTCACGCCTGCCGGCTACGACACGGCGCTCGGCGCGCTGCGCAAGGACCACGTCGTCGGCCTGCACGGCGACCGGGGGACCGGGAAGCGGGCCGGCGCGATCGCGCTGCTGCGCGAAGTCACCGACGGGCCGCTGTACCTGCTGTCCCCGATGAACCGGCTCAAGAGCCTGGCCGAACGCGACTACACGGCGGGAAGCGGTTACATCATCGCCGACCGCATCGCGGAGCGAAAAGCCGCCGACGTCGACTTCACGTGGCGGACGGTCCGCGACCGCGTCCGCGACCAGGGGGCGCACCTCGTCGTCACCACGACCACACCGACCGGGTGCGGTGAAGTCGACGCCGTCGCCCACGTGCGGTGGGAACAGCCCGACCCGCGGCAGGTGCTGCGCGTCCGGCTCGCCGGCCTCGACGGCGCCGACGAGGTCGTCGAACGGGTTCTGCGTGCTTGGCCCGACGGCGGGCAGCTGACCGACCTCGCCGCCGTCGCGGCCGACCTCGGCGAGGGGCTGACGGTCGAGGAGGCGCTGCCCAAATTGGACGCGTCCCTGCACGACCGGGTCCGGACGTGGTTCGACGAAGAGCGGGACGAACGGGACTTCCTGGCCGCCACCGCACTGGCGTTCCTCGACGGGGCGCGGCAACGGACCTTCGAGTCGGCGCTGGGAAAGCTGGCGGCGAAGCTCGCCGAGTCGGTCGTGGGCGACGAGCCGGACCTCGGCGAGCGCCCACAGCCCGAGTTGCTGCGGCAACACCGGCTCAAGCTCTACGCGTCCGACAGCCTGATCAAGGTCGAGCGGGCCGGCTCGGACGGGGTCGCCCGGCACTGCCCCCGGTTCCGGGAGCCGCGGTACCGGCGGTTCGTGCTCGCCGAACTGTGGGCCCGCGAAGAAGCGCCGTTCTGGGACGGCGTCTCCGCGTGGCTCGACGAGGTGATGCCGGAGGAGGGCCTGCGGGTCGCCGCCGGGCTCGCCGAACTCGCGCGGTACGCCTTCGACGAGGTCGACGACATCCTGGCGCCGTGGGCCGACGGCAAGCGCGGCTGGCCGGGCCAGACCACCGCGACCCACGTGCTGTGGCTGCTGAGCTACGACGAAGCCCTCGCCCCGGAGGCGCTCCAGCTGGCGGCGCAGTGGGCCGGGCGCGGCACCCCGGCCGAACGGTGGACGGGCGCGGTCGCGCTGAGCGGCGAGCTCGGCGCCCGTTACCCGCACGAAGCGGCCAACCGCCTCTGGCAGCTCATCCTGCAGAGCCACACGGTCACGGGGGACGCGCACGTCGCTCTCGCCGCGCTGTTCGTCACGTTGACCCGGCGCACCGAGGACGCCGGGGTCGTCTTGACGCTGCTCGACGGAAAAGTGCGGCGGCTGGACAACCCGGGCACCAAGCCGGAGTACATCCGGGCGGCCACCCGGGCGACCCTCAGCGTGCTCGCCGCGCGCGACCGGGTCTCCGGCCGGCACGCCGCCACCACGCACCTCTGCCGCGCGGGGGACCGAACCGCGCCCGTCCAAGGGCGGCTGTGGGCCGCGGTCCTGCGCAACCGGCCGACGCGCAAGCGGGCGCTGACCGTCCTGCGCTCCGCCCTCGACGACCTCAAGCACCTCTGCGACGACCCCGTCGCGGTCGCGACTTCGCTCGGGCTGGCCATTTCGGCGGCCCTGCCCCCCGGCGAAGCCGGCCTCCTCCGCGCGGACTTCGCCGCGCTGGAGGCACGCACCCGCAAAGACAGTTCCCCTCTGGTCGAGCACCTGCTCGCCGCGATCTCCCACCTGCACCGAGAGGCTGCCGCACTGCCATGACCGAGCCTTACCCGATCGTCGAACAACGCCCACTGGATCCCGCGCAGACCAAGGGGAAGTTCTTCTGGCGCAAGGAATATCGCGAACACGGCGAACTGCCGAGGCCGAACGCGCACCAGGTCTTCGTCTACCGCGTCGACGGCGAATACGTCCTCGACAGCGCCCAGCGGCGCCTGGACGAAGAACAGGTCGTGCGAGCCACCCACGTCAGCCTGGTGGACCTGACCCGCGACGCCGAGGTGATCGTCGAGCTGGCCATCCCGTCCGCCGAAGCCGACGACTTCACCATGCGCGTCACGTTCGTCTGCACCGTGACGAACCCCGTCAGCGTCGTCCGGGAGGGGCGAGGCGACGCGCAAACGCTGCTGCGGGCCTACCTCAAGAGCCACCACCGGATCTTCGAGCTGGGCCTGGAGTACCGGCTGCTGCAGATCAACGACGTCCGCCGGGACGTCAACGCCCAGGTGAAGGCCTTCACCACGCTCAAGCCGCCGGTGATCTCCGGCATCGCCGTGGAACTCCGCAGCGTCGAGGTGCTGACCCCGGACGAGTACCGGCAGCTGATGGGCAACCGCCGCAGCATCGAGTACCAGCACGAGCTGGACACGACGCAGCAGCGCCTGGACCATTCGCTGACCGCGGAACGCCAGCACCACGACCAGTACCTCGAGCGCGACCGGAGCGGGCACGACCACCGGCTGAGCACCGAGCGGCTGGCGCACGAGCAGCGGCTGGAGTGGGAGCGGGTGCACCACTCCGGGGTCGTCGGGATCGAGCAGCAGCGGTACGAGCTCGACCGCCTGGCCGACCGGAAGGCGTTCGACCGGCACCAGCGCGGGCAGGACCGCGAGGAGATGACCGCGCTGGCGGAGATCATCCGGAACAACCCGGACAGCGCGCTGGCGAACGCGTACGTGGCCGGCTCGCTGGACGCGACCGAGATGGCCGAGCGGCTGCTCGTCGAGAACCGCCACCGCGGCGAGATCGAGCGCACCGAGCGGCAGGCCGCGTTCGACCGCCGTCACGAGGAGCGGCTCTACGAAATCGAGCACCGGAACGAGCAACGCCGGTGGAGCCGCGAGCAGTCCCGCGAGGAACGCAAGTGGCGGCGCGAAGACCACGGCCTGGCCCGCGCGGAGACCCGGCGCAAGGAGGAGATCACCCTCGAGGTCATCCGGGAGCTCGGCAAGCACGGCTACCTCGACATGACGAACCTGGACCCGAACCTGCTGATCACCAAGCTGACCGGAGGCACGCCGCGGGAGCAGCTCGAGGGCGGCGGCAAGACGGAGCTCGCCGCCGGGGACAAGGCTTCGCCCGCTCCGCGGGCCGAGCCGGAAGACACCGAAGACGACGACACCGGGGTGAGGGAAGAGGATGTCAGTTGAGACCGAGGCGCCCACCCGGGGCGCCCTTCCTCCCGACGTCCCGCTGGGGACCTACCGGCCGGTGGACCCCCACCGCGGGCTCGGCAGGCGGCTGCGGGCCCTGGCCGGGATCCGCGAAGAGATCCTCGACTGGGTGCCGGAAGAGCGGCCGCGCTACACGCGGCTCGGCGCCATCATCTTCAACACCGGCCTGCTGGCCGGGTTGTCGCTGCTGGTGGCGCTCAGCGATCTGTCGACCGTGCCGTGGATCTTCCTGCTGCCCGCCGGTGCGCTGTGGGCCTACGTCATCATCAGCTTCGACGGCTGGCTGATCTCCAGCACGCACGGCATGCTCGGTGGGGGCAAGACCCGGGTGTTCGTGCCCCGGCTGGTGATCTCGCTGCTGATGGGGGCGGTGATCGCGGAACCGCTGCTGCTGTGGATCTTCCAGCCCGCCATCCACAAGGAAGTCCTCGACGGCAGGCAGAACGAGCTGTCCGCCTACGAGAGCCACTACCGCACCTGCAACCCGGAGGGTGCGCCGGCGCTCAAGACCCCCGAGTGCGGGAACTTCCAGCTGACCATCAAGAACTCGCCGGAGGCGGCGCAGCAGGAGCTGGACAAGGCGAGCAAGAACCGGGACGCGGCGAAGTCGGAGTACGACGTCCTCCACACGCAGTGGGACCAGCTGGAGAAGCTGGCGCGCGCGGAGTGCAGCGGCACGCGGGGCGAAGGGCTCACCGGCGTGGCGGGCGACGGTCCCGAATGCGACCGGAACCGGCAGGTGGCGGACCGCTTCCGCACCGACAACCAGCTCGAGAAGCGGCAGGCCGACCTGACCGCGGCCAACACGAACATCGACGCGTTGACCGCGAAGCTGGGCAGCGCCCGGCAGACCGCCGGCCAGCAGGTCAGCGACGCCATCACCGCGAAGGTCACGTCGATGCGCGAGCACCAGGGCGCGATCGGCATCCTCGACGAGGACGAAGCGCTCGGGCGGCTCTCCGACCGCAGCGTGCTCGTGTTCGCGGCCCAGTGGCTCGTGCGGCTGCTGCTGATCGCGATCGACTGCATGCCGGTGCTGACGAAGCTGATGAGCGGCTCGACGGCGTACGACGTGCTCGTCTCCCGGCAGGTCGAGGTCGCCCGCCGGCTGCACGAGAAGCACGTCACGCTGCGGGAACGGCAGGACACCGCGGACAACGACGTCTGGCTGCAGCGGACCGAGTACAACCTCCGGACCAGGGTCGACAGCATCGAGGAGGCCGATCGGTCCGCCCGGGCGCGGCGGGAGTCGGACCTGGACGCCGAGATCGACCGGCTGGCCGCGAAGCTGCGCAACCAGCAGTAGGGGAGTTCCCGGCCGCGCGGGCCCGCTGATCCGGCGGAGCCGCGCGGCCCCGGGCACCATGGAGGCATGACGCCCGTCACCAAACGCCTCACGGTGGTCGCCGTCGTGCTCATCACGGCCGGCGCGGTCCTGCTGTCGGTGGGCGCGATCGGCTTCCGGGCCACTTCCGACCAGCCCGACGCGAACATCGGCGCCGGGTTCGCCCTGCTGGCCGGGCCCTACGTCGTCGGTCTCGGGCTGATCTTCGCCCTGTCGGCGGGCCTGACCCACCTCACGACGCGCCGCCGCTGAGGTTCCACAGCGTCGCGGGCAGGTGGTCGGCCAGGTCGGCGAGGTACCGGGCCTCCGTGGTGAGGTTCTGCCGCGTCGCGCAGCCCGGCCCCCAGGTGCGCGCGGCGCCGTTTTCGACGACGACCTCCCGCTGCCCGAACCGCGGGTTCGCCGCCAGCCAGCGGGCCAGCTCGGCGTCGAGCGCCGAGTCCGGCGGGAGCGTCGGCATGGACACCGGGCGGCCCGGGACGATCCGCAGCTCCGGGCCCGGCGGCACCCGCACCTGGGTGACGTGGAGGTCGCGGAAGTGGATGTGGTCGTCGAAGTGCCGGTAGGACTCCCGCGTGTCGATCCCGAGCACCGGCCGGTCGCCGAGGCGGAACTCGACCCACGGGTCCTCCGGTGCCCCTGTCAGCGGTCGCCCGGTCGGGTGAAACACGCCGAAGCTCGGCGAACCGCTGCCGAACGTGCCACGCCGCTCGGCCGCGAACGCCTTGAACCAATGGTCTTCGCGGCTCGCGGCCGCCTTCCGCTGCGACCGCCACCAGATCGCGGCGGCCACCGCGGCCACGACCACCAGGACGCCGATCGTGAAGAGCGTCTGCATCGTCAGAAGTCCAGGTCCTCGCGGGTTTCCTCGACGGACTGGTCCCGGCCCGTGCCGTCGTGGTCACTCGTCTTCTTCGCGTTCTTGACGTGGCTGTTGAGCTTGCCGAGGTGGTCGTTGACCGTCTTGGCCGGGTTGTCGCCGGGGTTGGCCGGGTTGTAGCCGAGCACGCCCTTGATCGCCGCTTCGCCGCCCTTCTTGAGCGCTTCGGTGGCGCCCGCCTTCAGCATCGTCTTCCGGTAGTCGACCTTGCCGGCGGCGTCGAGCACCGGGTTCTCGAAGGCCTTCGCCCAGCGCTTGCCGATCAGGCCCTTGTCGCCGACGGCCTTCTGGAGGAGGTCCTTGCCCTCGTTCTCCTTCGCGATCTTCGTCAGCGACTTGCCCAGCGTGGTCGAGGCGAACTTCTGCTGCAGCTTCCGGAGCCAGTCGAGCACCTTCTGCAGGAGCTCGCGCAGCTTGTTCACCTTCCGGGTGGTCTTCGCGGTCGTCTGGGCCGCTTTGACCTCGGTCACCGGGGCGGCGGCGGACAGCGAAGCCCCGCACGTCGGCACCGCGGCGGCCAGTGCCGGCACCCACAGCAGGATCAGCCAGGTCACGAACTCGGTGAGAATGGCCTTGATCAGGTCCTCGACGAAGCTCATCAGCATGCTGTTGAGCTGCAGCATCCGGGCCAGGTCGCCGGACTTCCCGGCGACGCCTTCGATGCCGTGCGCGAACTCGCCCAGCGCCGTCTTCGCCGCGTTGCCCGCGTCGCCCTCCCACCCCTTCAGCGACTCGTCGGCGACCTCGGCGAAGTTCTTGGCCAGCTTGTCCAGCCCGGTCGCGATCGCCCCGAAGTTCTCCGCCGCGACCCCCAGCGCCGGGCCGTCGCCGCTGACGAAGTGGATCGCGTCCTGGATCGGCTGGACGGCGTTGACCAGGAAGTTCAGCCCCTGCCCGACCAGCCAGCCGAGCGGGTCGGTGGCGATGTCGGTGATGGTGCTCGAACTCGACTGGATGAAGCTCGCCGTGTCGGTGGCGATCGTGCCGAGCGCGAGGGTGATGTCGGCGCCGTCGTGCTGCGGCGCGAAGACGGCCTTCGTCACCGAGACCGCGTCCTTGCCGACGGTGACCGCGCTCCCGGCGAACGGTGTCGCCTTGATCGCGTTGTCGACGTTGACCCCGAGCACGGTCTTCGGATCGTCGGGCTTGACGGTGATGCCGCTCGCGACGTCTTCGACCTCGGCCATGGCGTTCCCCCTCAGTGCTTCGGCTCGCGCGGGCCGTCGAGCAGGACCTCGACCTGGCCGAAGAAGGTCTTGTGGTCGTCCTCGACGCCTTGGTAGACGTTCGCCGCGTCGGTCAGCTTGGCCTGCGCCGACGCCAGTCCGTCCGAGATGGACGCCAGCAGCGCCTGCAGCTCGCGGAGGGTGTCGTCGTAGCCGCTTTTGGTGAAGAGGCCGACCACCCCCCACGCCTTGTCGCCGACGTCGGCCTGGGCCACCTTTCCGGTGATCTTCGTGCCCTGTTCGCGGTACTCGTCCAGCTGGCCGGCGTACTTGTGCAGCGCGTCGACCCGGACCCGGTAACCGCCGGCTCCGTCGGGCATCAGTCCTCCTCGTCGAACAGGTTGCGCAGGAAGCGGTCGCCCGCCGAGGGGCCTCCCGCGGGTGGTGCCGGCGGCGGGTCGGCCGGGCGGAGCACTCGTTGCTCGGAGAAGTCCTCGGGCCGCTCTTCGGTGAGCGTCTCTTCGGTGAGCTTCGACCGCAGTTCTTCGACGGTGGTCCCGAACGCCACGGCCTGGGTTTCGAGGACCTGGTCGACCAGGCCGAGGTCGTCACCCATGTTCTCTTCGACGATCACCGCCTGCTGCCGCGCGGCCGCGCCGACGGCCTCCCGCAGCGTCGTCAGCAGCGTGGCCGACAGCGCCTGCGGCCCCTTGGCGAGCGCGGCCTCGGTGAACTTGACGTCGAGGACGGCCCCACCGGGCCCGGTGACGACGGTGACGCCCCCGTCCCGCGACGCGGCGCTCGCCCGCAGTTCGGTCAGCTGTTGCTGCATGGTGCCCAGCCCGGCGAACCGGTCGTCGGCGTGGCGGATGCCCGCCTGGAACCGCTCGAACTCGGCCACCAGGTGCTCGAACTCGCCCGACATGCGCCCGCCTTCCGTTTCGTGGTGCACCCATCGTGACCCTCCGGCCGCACTGTGACGCACGGAACGGCCGATCCGATCCCACTGCATCACCCGACCGGGTAATGGGTAGGTTTCGGCCCGAGAGGGAAGCAGGGGACAACGCGCGAGGAGTGTGTGATGACCAGCACCGAAGGGGCCGGAGGCCTGACCGAAGAACCCAAGCCGACGGGCAGTCACGCGGCCCCGGAGGGCGCCGGCGTGCACCCCTTGATCGACCTGTCCCGCGACCCGAACCCGGGCAAGCCGGACCACGCCAAGCCGGACGAGGACTGACGGAGCGGGGCGGTGAAGGCGGCGCGCGGCTGAAGCTGCGCTGCCCGCCGCCCGCTGCCCGCCGCCCGCTGCCCGCTGCCCGCCGCTGCTCGCA
This sequence comes from Amycolatopsis sp. NPDC058278, assembly GCF_042881395.1. NCBI lineage: Bacteria > Bacillati > Actinomycetota > Actinomycetes > Pseudonocardiales > Pseudonocardiaceae > Amycolatopsis > Amycolatopsis sp. NPDC058278. The sequence continues at coordinate 144,260 of NZ_JBHVXZ010000002.1, forward strand.
GCGGCCGCGGCCGCGGCCGCGCACGCTGTCGGCGGTCGCGCCCGAGGAAGCCGCCCCGGCGGTCGCGCATCGCGTCTGCGGCCGGATGCGGGGAGGCCGCTTCGGTGCCCGCCCAGCGCCAGCACCCGCGCATCGCCTCGGCGGTCGCGCCCGTGGAAGCCGCCCCGCTGCCCGCGCAGCCCAAGCGCCCGCGCAGCGTTGGCATCGGCGCGCCGGCGGTGAGGAAGCCGCCCGCGCAGCGCCAGCACCTGCGCACCTCTCGGCGGCCGCCCGCCGAGGGAGCCGCCCCGCTGCCCGTGCAGCCCAAGCACCCGGGCACCCGTCAGCGGCCCCCTGCGAGGAAGCCGGCGCCCGCCCAGCCCCGGCACCCGCACACCCCGCCGCCACCCGCCCGCCGAGTTCCACACTCGCCGGACCGCCCACCGCGCCGCGACCGTGATCGCCCCCGCGACCCGAGGCGTGGAATGTCCCGCAGGCCCGGGGTGTTGAGAGGTACGCTGGAGGTTCGCCGACCTACAGACCCCCCGCCGCGTTCCTCCCGGACCCGGGCGGGTATCTTTGGAGACCGTGCCCGGCATGCGTCGGGCCGCTCCGCGTGCCGTGCGCATGGACGGGGTGCTCAGGCACCCGGTCACCGGCTTCGGCAGGTCGGGGTTCCGACGGAAATCCCTCCGGGAAGTTACCGGTCGCGAGACCGTGACGCGGGCCGACACGCCCGACCGCGGGGGCCGGTGAAGACACGAAGAAGCAGATCACGACAGGAAGCTGGTCCATTGCCCACGATCCAGCAGCTGGTCCGCAAGGGCCGCCAGGACAAGGCTGCCAAGCAGAAGACCGCGGCCCTCAAGGGGAGCCCGCAGCGGCGTGGCGTGTGCACTCGCGTGTACACCACGACCCCCAAGAAGCCGAACTCGGCGCTTCGCAAGGTCGCGCGTGTGAAGCTGACCAGCGGCATCGAGGTCACCGCCTACATCCCCGGTGAGGGCCACAACCTGCAGGAGCACTCGATGGTGCTCGTGCGTGGTGGTCGTGTGAAGGACCTTCCGGGTGTCCGTTACAAGATCATCCGCGGTTCGCTCGACACGCAGGGTGTCAAGAACCGCAAGCAGGCGCGCAGCCGGTACGGCGCGAAGAAGGAGAAGAGCTAATGCCCCGCAAGGGTCCGGCCCCCAAGCGGCCGCTGATCTCCGACCCCGTCTACGCCTCCCCGCTGGTCACCCAGCTGGTGAACAAGGTGCTGAAGGACGGGAAGCGGTCCCTGGCCGAGCGCATCGTGTACGGCGCCCTCGAAGGCGCTCGCGAGAAGACCGGCACCGACCCGGTCGTCACGCTGAAGCGCGCCCTCGACAACGTGAAGCCCACCATCGAGGTGAAGAGCCGCCGCGTCGGTGGCGCCACCTACCAGGTGCCGATCGAGGTCAAGCCGGGCCGCTCCACGACGCTGGCGCTGCGCTGGCTGGTCTCCTTCTCGCAGGCTCGCCGCGAGAAGACGATGATCGAGCGCCTGCAGAACGAGCTCCTGGACGCTTCCAACGGCCTCGGTGCCTCCGTGAAGCGTCGCGAGGACACGCACAAGATGGCCGAGTCCAACCGGGCCTTCGCGCACTACCGCTGGTGATGACCGCCCGGCTGTCGACCAAGCCATGCCGGGCCCCAAGCTTGAGAACAGGGGAACACTCTCGTGGCACGTGAAGTGCTGACCGACCTGAACAAGGTCCGCAACATCGGCATCATGGCCCACATCGACGCCGGCAAGACGACCACCACCGAGCGGATCCTGTTCTACACCGGGGTCAACTACAAGATCGGTGAAGTCCACGACGGCGCCGCCACCATGGACTGGATGGAGGAGGAGCAGAAGCGGGGTATCACCATCACCTCGGCTGCCACCACCACCTTCTGGGACGACCACCAGATCAACATCATCGACACCCCGGGCCACGTCGACTTCACCGTCGAGGTGGAGCGCAACCTCCGGGTGCTCGACGGTGCGGTCGCCGTCTTCGACGGCAAGGAAGGCGTCGAGCCGCAGTCGGAGCAGGTCTGGCGGCAGGCGGACAAGTACGACGTCCCGCGCATCTGCTTCGTCAACAAGATGGACAAGCTGGGTGCGGACTTCTACTACACCGTGAAGACCATCGTGGACCGCCTCGGCGTGCGCCCGCTGGTCATCCAGCTGCCGATCGGCGCCGAGAACGACTTCGAAGGCGTCGTCGACCTGGTCCGCATGAAGGCGCTGACCTGGCGCGGCGAGGTCCAGAAGGGCGAGGACTACTCGATCGAGGACATCCCGGCCGACCTGGCCGAGAAGGCCGCGGAGTATCGCGAGAAGCTCGTCGAGACCGTCGCCGAGGCGGACGACGCGCTGATGGAGAAGTTCCTCGAGGGTGAGGAGCTGACGGAGGCCGAGATCAAGGCCGGCATCCGGAAGCTCACCATCACCAGCCAGGTCTTCCCGGTGCTGGCCGGTTCCGCGTTCAAGAACAAGGGCGTGCAGCCCATGCTCGACGCGGTCATCGACTACCTGCCGACCCCGCTGGACGTCCCGGCCGTCGAGGGCCTGCTGCCCGACGGCGAGACCGTGGCGTCCCGTAAGGCGTCGGTCGACGAGCCGTTCGCCGCGCTCGCGTTCAAGATCGCCGCGCACCCGTTCTTCGGCAAGCTGACCTACATCCGGGTGTACTCGGGCAAGGTCGCCGCCGGCGCGCAGGTCATCAACGCGACCAAGGAGCGCAAGGAGCGCATCGGGAAGATCTTCCAGATGCACTCCAACAAGGAGAACCCGGTCGACGACGCCCAGGTCGGCCACATCTACGCGGTCATCGGCCTGAAGGACACCACCACGGGTGACACCCTGGCGGACCCGCAGAACCCGATCGTGCTGGAGTCGATGACGTTCCCCGAGCCGGTCATCCGGGTCGCGATCGAACCGAAGACGAAGGCCGACCAGGAGAAGCTGTCCCTGGCGATCCAGAAGCTGGCCGAAGAGGACCCGACGTTCCAGGTCAAGCTGGACGAGGACACCGGCCAGACGATCATCGCGGGCATGGGCGAGCTGCACCTCGAGGTGCTGGTGAACCGGATGAAGTCCGACTACAAGGTCGAGGCGAACATCGGCAAGCCGCAGGTCGCCTACCGTGAGACGATCAAGAAGACGGTCGACAAGCTCGACTACGTCCACAAGAAGCAGACCGGTGGTTCCGGCCAGTTCGCGAAGGTCATCGTGAAGCTGGAGCCGCTCGAGCGCACCGACGGCGCGCTCTACGAGTTCGACAACAAGGTGACCGGTGGTCGCGTGCCGCGGGAGTACATCCCGTCGGTGGACGCGGGCGCGCAGGACGCGATGCAGTACGGCGTCCTGGCCGGCTACCCGCTCGTCGGGTTGAAGTTCACCCTGTTGGACGGTGCTTACCACGAGGTCGACTCTTCGGAGATGGCGTTCAAGATCGCCGGTTCCATGGCGATGAAGGAAGCCGCGAAGAAGGCCGGCCCGGTGATCCTGGAGCCGATGATGGCGGTCGAGGTGACCACGCCCGAGGACTACATGGGTGACGTCATCGGTGACCTCAACTCCCGTCGTGGTCAGATCCAGGCCATGGAGGAGCGGGCGGGCACCCGCGTCGTGAAGGCGCTGGTCCCCCTGTCGGAGATGTTCGGCTACGTCGGCGACCTGCGGTCCCGCACCCAGGGCCGGGCGAACTACTCCATGGTGTTCGACTCCTACGCCGAGGTTCCCGCGAACGTCGCGAAGGAAATCATCGCGAAGGCGACGGGGGAGTAACTCCCCCAGCGCTCGCGGGCATTAAGGGACTCTCCTGAACGTCCGCAGCACCGACGAAGGAACAATCGTGGGGCGGCAGCCACGCCGCCCCACGAGCACAAAGCGAAATCAGTCCAGGAGGACATTCCAGTGGCGAAGGCGAAATTCGAGCGGACCAAGCCGCACGTCAACATCGGCACCATCGGTCACGTTGACCACGGCAAGACGACTCTGACCGCGGCTATCACCAAGGTGCTGCACGACAAGTACCCGGAGCTGAACGAGTCGCGGGCGTTCGACCAGATCGACAACGCGCCGGAAGAGAAGCAGCGCGGCATCACGATCAACATCTCGCACGTCGAGTACCAGACCGAGAAGCGTCACTACGCCCACGTCGACGCCCCCGGTCACGCGGACTACATCAAGAACATGATCACCGGTGCCGCCCAGATGGACGGCGCGATCCTGGTCGTGGCCGCCACCGACGGCCCGATGCCGCAGACCCGTGAGCACGTGCTGCTCGCCCGCCAGGTCGGCGTGCCCTACATCGTGGTCGCGCTGAACAAGGCCGACATGGTCGACGACGAGGAGATCCTCGAGCTCGTCGAGCTGGAGGTCCGCGAGCTGCTGTCCTCGCAGGAGTTCCCCGGCGACGACGCGCCGGTCGTGCGCGTGTCCGGCCTCAAGGCCCTCGAGGGTGACGAGAAGTGGGCCGAGGCCGTTCTCGAGCTCATGGCGGCCGTCGACGACAGCGTGCCGGACCCGGTGCGCGAGCTCGACAAGCCGTTCCTGATGCCGATCGAGGACGTCTTCACCATCACCGGTCGTGGCACCGTGGTGACCGGTCGCGTCGAGCGCGGCCAGATCAACGTCAACGAAGAGGTCGAGATCGTCGGCATCAAGGAGAAGTCGACCAAGACGACTGTCACCGGTGTCGAGATGTTCCGCAAGCTGCTCGACTCGGGCCAGGCGGGCGACAACGTCGGCCTGCTGGTCCGCGGTATCAAGCGCGAGGACGTCGAGCGCGGCCAGGTCGTCGTGAAGCCGGGCACCACCACCCCGCACACCGACTTCGAGGGCCGGGTCTACATCCTGTCGAAGGACGAGGGTGGCCGTCACACCCCGTTCTTCAACAACTACCGCCCGCAGTTCTACTTCCGCACCACCGACGTGACCGGCGTCGTGACCCTCCCCGAGGGCACCGAGATGGTCATGCCGGGCGACAACACCGACATCTCGGTCCAGCTGATCCAGCCGGTCGCGATGGACGAGGGTCTGCGCTTCGCCATCCGTGAGGGTGGCCGGACCGTCGGCGCGGGCCAGGTCACCAAGATCATCAAGTGATTTAGGCGCCCCACCGGGGGCAATACACCCCCGGGTTCGGGGCGTCAAATCACGTGTGCGACACTATTCAGGTTGCTCGTCCTGGGGCGGCCGATCCTCATCGGGGTTTTTCTTCGAGAGGGTCCGGCCGCCCCGGTGCGAGTGGCCACGGTCCGCGGAGCTCTTTCCTTCGGGTGAGGCGAGCGGGCAAAGGCAGTGAGACGGCGGTGTTTGCACAAGCAGTGCTTGCGCAAGCGTGTCGGCTCATAGCCTCCTCACGTTGAGGAAGACCAGGCAAGACGACGATCCCGCGGGATCCGTCTGTGCGTCGGGCGCGACACGCCCGACCGCGTGGACCGGGGACAGGGCCGTTGAACTGCGGAAACCCAGGCTCAGGGTGGCAACACCCAGCGGGGTTTGTGAGATAGCGGCACGAGACGACAAGGAACGAGCAGCCACCATGGCGGGACAGAAGATCCGCATCCGGCTCAAGGCCTACGACCACGAGGCGATCGACACCTCGGCGCGCAAGATCGTGGAGACGGTCACGCGCACCGGTGCCCGTGTTGTCGGGCCGGTGCCGCTGCCCACCGAGAAGAACGTTTACTGCGTCATCCGCTCGCCGCACAAGTACAAGGACTCGCGCGAGCACTTCGAGATGCGCACGCACAAGCGTCTGATCGACATCCTCGACCCGACGCCGAAGACGGTCGACGCGCTCATGCGCATCGACCTGCCGGCGAGCGTCGACGTCAACATCCAGTAGTAGCGGCGGGCGAGCGGCGGAGAGTAAGAGACTCATGTCTGACAGGCAGATGAAGGGCATCCTGGGCACCAAGCTCGGCATGACCCAGGTCTTCGACGAACAGAACCGGGTTGTCCCGGTCACCGTCGTGAAGGCCGGTCCGAACGTGGTCACCCAGGTTCGGACCCAGGACAAGGACGGCTACACGGCCGTGCAGCTGGCGTTCGGCGCGGTCGACCCGCGCAAGGTGAACAAGCCGCGCACCGGCCACTTCGACAAGGCGGGCGTGACCCCGCGGCGGTTCCTCGCCGAGCTGCGCACCACCGACGCCGAGACCTACGAGGTCGGCCAGGAGATCACCGCCGAGGTGTTCGCCGCCGGCGTCGAGGTCGACGTGACCGGGACCAGCAAGGGCAAGGGCTACGCGGGTGTCATGAAGCGCCACGGCTTCAAGGGCCAGGGCGCGAGCCACGGTGCCCAGGCCGTGCACCGCAAGCCGGGTTCCATCGGTGGCTGCGCCACCCCCGGCCGCGTCTTCAAGGGCCTGCGCATGGCGGGCCGGATGGGCAACGACCGGGTCACCACGCAGAACCTGACCGTGCACGCGGTGCGTGCCGACGACGGCCTGCTGCTGATCAAGGGCGCCGTGCCCGGTCCCAAGGGCGGCGTGCTGTTCGTTCGCAGCGCCGCGAAGGGTGGTAACTCCGAATGACAAGCGTCGAGCTGAAGACCCCGGCCGGTAAAGCCGACGGCACCGTGGACCTCCCCGAGGAGATCTTCGACGTGCAGGCCAATGTCGCGCTGATGCACCAGGTCGTGGTGGCCCAGCAGGCCGCCGCTCGCCAGGGCACGCACGACACGAAGACCCGTGGCGAAGTTCGCGGTGGCGGCAAGAAGCCGTACCGGCAGAAGGGCACCGGCCGTGCCCGCCAGGGTTCGACCCGCGCGCCGCAGTTCGTCGGCGGTGGCGTCGTCCACGGCCCCACGCCGCGTGACTACTCGCAGCGCACCCCGAAGAAGATGAAGGCCGCCGCCCTGCGTGGCGCTCTCTCCGACCGGGCCCGCGCCGGCCAGCTGCACGTCGTGACCGAGCTGGTGACCGGTGAGAAGCCGAACACCAAGGCCGCCAAGGCCGCCCTCGCCGCGGTGACGCTGGCGAAGCGCGTGCTCGTGGTGCTGCACCGGGACGACGAGCTGAGCTGGGTTTCCCTGCGGAACCTGCCCGAGGTGCACATCCTCTGGGCCGACCAGCTCAACACCTACGACGTGCTGGTCAACGACGACGTCGTGTTCACCAAGGCCGCGTACGACGCGTTCGTCGCCGGCCCCGTCCGCGGTAAGACCGTCAAGGCTTCCGCGCGGTCGGGCGAGGTCACGGAAGGGAGTGACGAGAAGTGAGTTCGGTCGCCATTCCGGACCCCCGCGACATCCTGCTCGCGCCGGTCATCTCCGAGAAGTCCTACGGGCTGCTCGAGGACCACAAGTACACGTTCATCGTCCGCCCGGACGCCAACAAGACCCAGATCAAGATCGCGGTCGAGAAGGTGTTCGGCGTCAAGGTGGTCAGTGTCAACACGGCCAACCGCCAGGGCAAGCGGAAGCGGACTCGCGCAGGCTTCGGCAAGCGCAAGGACACCAAGCGCGCCATCGTGACTCTTTCGCCCGAGAGCAAGGCGATCGAGATCTTCGGCGGACCCACCGCGTAAAGGACTGAGCTGACAATGGGCATCCGCAAGTACAAGCCGACGACCCCGGGTCGTCGCGGTTCGAGCGTCTCGGACTTCGCCGAGATCACCCGCTCGACTCCCGAGAAGTCGCTGCTGCGTCCGCTGAGCGGCACCGGTGGGCGTAACTCGTCCGGCAAGATCACCACCCGGCACAAGGGTGGCGGCCACAAGCGCGCTTACCGCCTGATCGACTTCCGTCGCAACGACAAGGACGGCATTCCCGCCAAGGTCGCGCACATCGAGTACGACCCCAACCGGTCCGCTCGCATCGCGCTGCTGCACTACGCCGACGGCGAGAAGCGCTACATCATCGCGCCGGAGAAGCTGAAGCAGGGCGACACCGTCGAGAACGGCCCCCGGGCCGACATCAAGCCGGGCAACAACCTGCCGCTGCGCAACATCCCGGTCGGTACCGTGATCCACGCGATCGAGCTCCGCCCCGGTGGCGGCGCGAAGATGGCGCGGTCCGCGGGCGCGAAGGTGCAGCTCGTCGCCAAGGACGGTCCGTACGCCCAGCTGCGTCTCCCCTCGGGTGAGATCCGCAACGTGGACGTGCGCAACCGCGCCACGGTCGGCGAGGTCGGCAACTCCGAGCACGCCAACATCAACTGGGGCAAGGCCGGCCGCAACCGCTGGCGCGGCAAGCGCCCCACGGTCCGTGGTGTCGTCATGAACCCGGTCGACCACCCGCACGGTGGTGGTGAGGGTAAGACCTCCGGTGGTCGCCACCCGGTCAACCCGAACGGTAAGCCCGAGGGTCGTACGCGTCGCCGCAAGGCATCCGACGCGATGATCGTCCGCCGTCGCCGTACCGGCAAGAACAAGCGCTGAGCAGGAGGTAGAAGAACATGCCACGTAGCCTCAAAAAGGGCCCCTTCGTGGACGACCACCTGCTCAAGAAGGTGGACGTTCTCAACGAGTCGGGCAAGAAGACCGTGATCAAGACTTGGTCGCGGCGCTCCACGATCATCCCGGATTTCCTGGGTCACACGATCGCGGTGCACGACGGCCGCAAGCACGTCCCGGTGTTCGTCACCGAGGCGATGGTGGGTCACAAGCTGGGCGAGTTCGCCCCGACGCGGACCTTCAAGGGCCACATCAAGGACGACCGCAAGTCGCGCCGCCGCTGAGCGGGCACGATAAGAGACAAGGGAAGTAGCGATGAACGCCCAGAACGACGCGACGACCGAGGCTGAACTGCCTACGGCGTACGCGCGGGCTCGCTTCGTCCGGGACTCGCCCACCAAGGTGCGCCGGGTGATCGAGCTCATCAAGGGACGTAGCGCCGCCGACGCCTTGGCCGTGCTCCGGTTCGCCCCGCAGGCGGCCAGCGAGCCGGTCGCGAAGGTGCTCGCCAGCGCCGTGGCCAACGCCGAGAACAACCTTCAGCTGGACCCGGAGACGCTCTGGGTCAAGAACGCATACGCCGACGAGGGCCCCACCCTCAAGCGCATCCGTCCGCGGGCCCAGGGCCGCGCGTACCGGATCCGCAAGCGGACCAGCCACATCACCGTCGAGGTGGAGTCGCGTCCGGCCGTCGCGCAGAAGGCTCAGAGCAAGAAGAAGGCAGGTGGCCGGTAGTGGGCCAGAAGATCAACCCGCACGGTTTCCGCCTGGGTATCACCACGGACTGGAAGTCGCGCTGGTACGCCGACAAGCAGTACGCCGAGTACGTGGCCGAGGACGTCAAGATCCGCAAGCTCCTCGCCACGGGCATGGAGCGCGCCGGTATCTCCAAGGTCGAGATCGAGCGCACCCGTGACCGCGTCCGCGTGGACATCCACACCGCCCGGCCGGGCATCGTCATCGGCCGCCGCGGTGCGGAGGCCGACCGGATCCGCGGCGCGCTGGAGAAGCTGACCAAGAAGCAGGTCCAGCTGAACATCCTCGAGGTCAAGAACCCCGAGGCCGACGCCCAGCTGGTCGCCCAGGCGGTCGCGGAGCAGCTCTCCAACCGCGTGGCGTTCCGCCGCGCGATGCGGAAGGCGATCCAGACCTCCATGCGCTCGCCGCAGGTCAAGGGCATCCGCGTGCAGTGCGGCGGTCGTCTCGGCGGTGCCGAGATGTCCCGTTCCGAGCACTACCGCGATGGCCGCGTCCCGCTGCACACGCTGCGCGCCGACATCGACTACGGCTTCTTCGAGGCCAAGACGACGTTCGGTCGCATCGGCGTCAAGGTGTGGATCTACAAGGGTGAGCTCGTCGGTGGCCTGAAGGCCCGCGAAGCCCGCGACGCCGCCGAGCGCGCGCCGCGCGGTGGTCGCGACCGTGACCGCAGCGACCGGCCGTCCCGTCCGCGTCGTTCCGGCGCCTCGGGCACGACCGCCACCTCGACCGAAGCCGGTCGCGCCGCTGCTGCGGCCACGACCGAGGCCCCGGCGGCTCCGGCCACCGAGACCGCAGAAAAGACGGAGGGCTGAGACGTGCTCATCCCGCGCAGGGTCAAGCACCGGAAGCAGCACTCCCCGAAGCGCCACGGCGCCGCCAAGGGTGGCACGAAGGTCAGCTTCGGCGAGTACGGCATCCAGGCGCTTGAGCACAGCTACGTGACGAACCGGCAGATCGAGTCCGCTCGTATCGCCATGACCCGTCACATCAAGCGTGGTGGCAAGGTGTGGACGACCATCTACCCGGACCGCCCGCTGACCAAGAAGCCGGCCGAGACCCGGATGGGTTCCGGTAAGGGTTCGCCCGAGTGGTGGATCGCCAACGTGAAGCCGGGCCGCGTGATGTTCGAGATCTCGTTCCCGAACGAGGAGACGGCTCGCGAGGCGCTGCGCCGCGCGATCCACAAGCTGCCCATGAAGTGCCGCATCGTGACCCGTGAAGGTGGTGAGTTCTGATGGCTAACGCAGGTGCCGCACAGGCATCGGAGCTGCGTGAGCTCACCGCGGAAGAGCTCGTCCTGCGTCTGAAGGAATACAAGGAGGAGCTGTTCAACCTCCGCTTCCAGATGGCGACCGGGCAGCTCGACAACAACCGCCGTCTGCGCACCGTCCGCACGGACATCGCGCGGATCTACACGGTCATGCGCGAGCGCGAACTCGGCCTGTCCGTTGCCCCCGACGCCGAGAGTGAAGGTGCCGCATGAGCGAGCCCACCACCGAGACGCCGGCCCGGAACGACCGCAAGGTCCGCGAGGGCTACGTCGTCTCGGACAAGATGAACAAGACGATCGTGGTCGAGCTCGAGGACCGCAAGAAGCACCCCCGTTACTCGAAGGTCGTCCGCTCCACCTCCAAGGTGAAGGTGCACGACGAGAACAACGAGGCGGGCGTGGGCGACCGGGTCACCCTGATGGAGACCCGCCCGCTGTCGGCGACGAAGCGGTGGCGCCTGGTGCAGATCGTGGAGAAGGCCAAGTAAGCAGGGCTCTTCGGAGTCTTTAGTTCCGCAAGGCTCGCCACTGTGAAACCTCACAAGCGGGCGAGAACCGGCGCGACATACAGGAGTTGACGTGATCCAGCAGGAGTCGCGGCTTCGGGTAGCCGACAACACGGGTGCGAAGGAAATCCTCTGCATCCGCGTTCTCGGTGGCTCCGGGCGGCGCTACGCCGGCATCGGCGACATCATCGTCGCCACCGTGAAGGACGCCATCCCGGCTGCCGGGGTGAAGAAGGGCGACGTCGTCAAGGCCGTCATCGTCCGCACGGTCAAGGAGCGCCGTCGTCCGGACGGTTCCTACATCCGGTTCGACGAGAACGCCGCCGTGCTCATCAAGAACGACAACGAGCCCCGCGGCACCCGCATCTTCGGCCCGGTGGGCCGCGAGCTGCGCGACCGAAAGTTCATGAAGATCATTTCGCTCGCGCCGGAGGTGCTGTGATGAAGGTGAAGAAGGGCGACACGGTCGTCGTCATCGCCGGCAAGGACAAGGGCGCCAAGGGCAAGGTCATCCAGGCTTACCCGGAGCGCGAGCGCGTGCTGGTCGAGGGCGTGAACCGGATCAAGAAGCACACGCGGATCAGCCAGACCCAGCGCGGTGCGCAGTCCGGCGGCATCGTCACGCAGGAGGCGCCCATCCACGTCTCGAACGTGATGGTCGTCGACTCGGACGGCAAGCCGGCCCGGGTGGGTTACCGCATCGGCGAGGACGGCAAGAAGGTCCGGATCTCGCGCCGGAACGGTAAGGACATCTGATGACCACCGCAGAGAAGACCTCGCCGCGCCTCAAGGTGCGCTACCGCGAGGAAATCAAGGGCCAGCTGCAGGCTGAGTTCTCCTTCGCCAACGTCCACGAGATCCCGGGCGTGACGAAGGTCGTCGTGAACATGGGCGTCGGCGACGCCGCCCGCGACAGCAAGCTGATCGAGGGCGCGGTCAAGGACCTCGCGCTGATCACCGGCCAGAAGCCGGAGGTCCGGAAGGCCCGCAAGTCCATCGCGCAGTTCAAGCTGCGTGAAGGCCAACCGATCGGCGCGCGCGTCACGCTGCGCGGCGACCGGATGTGGGAGTTCCTCGACCGGCTGCTGACCATCGCGCTGCCGCGTATCCGCGACTTCCGCGGGCTTTCGCCGAAGCAGTTCGACGGCCACGGCAACTACACGTTCGGTCTCAACGAGCAGTCGATGTTCCACGAGATCGACCCCGACTCCATCGACCGCCCGCGCGGCATGGACGTCACCGTCGTCACCACCGCCACGAACGACGACGAGGGCCGGGCGCTGCTGCGCAAGCTCGGCTTCCCGTTCAAGGAGAACTGAGCCGATGGCCAAGAAAGCCCTGGTCCACAAGGCCTCGAAGAAGCCGAAGTTCGCCGTGCGCGCCTACACCCGCTGCCAGCGGTGCGGCCGCCCGCACGCCGTGTTCCGCAAGTTCGGGCTCTGCCGGATCTGCCTTCGCGAGATGGCGCACGCGGGCGAGCTGCCCGGCGTCCGCAAGTCCAGCTGGTAAGAGCTTCTTTTTAACTCCCACTTCGCCACAGGCCCCGCCCGCTCCGGTGGGCGGGGAACCAGGCGAGAAAGGTTGACAGGTCACCATGACGATGACCGACCCCATCGCAGACTTCTTGACGCGTCTGCGTAACGCGAACTCGGCGTACCACGACGAGGTCAAGCTCCCGCACTCGAAGCTCAAGGCGAACATCGCCGAGATCCTCAAGCGTGAGGGCTACATCGCGGGTTACCACGACGAGCCGGGCGAGAAGCACAAGAACCTCGTCGTCGAGCTCAAGTACGGCCCCAACCGTGAGCGGAGCATCGCCGGCCTTCGGCGCGTCTCCAAGCCCGGTCTGCGGATCTACGCAAAGTCCACCGAACTGCCGTCGGTGCTCGGCGGCCTCGGTATCGCGATCATTTCGACGTCCGGCGGCCTGCAGACCGACCGGCAGGCCAAGCGCAACAGCGTGGGCGGCGAAGTCCTCGCCTACGTCTGGTAAGGGAAGGGGTACAGGCATGTCACGCATCGGAAAGCTGCCGGTCGCCGTCCCTTCCGGGGTCGAGGTGACCATCGACGGTCAGCACATTCAGGTCAAGGGGCCCAAGGGCACCCTGGAGCACACCGTCGCCGAGCCGATCATCGTCGAACGCGACGAGAGCGGCACGCTGCTGGTCAAGCGCCCGGATGACGAGCGCACCAGCAAGGCGCTGCACGGGCTCACCCGCACACTGGTGAACAACCTCGTCGTCGGCGTCACCGCCGGCTACGAGAAGAAGATGGAAATCCACGGCGTGGGTTACCGCGTGCAGGCCAAGGGTTCGGACCTCGAGTTCGCCCTCGGCTACTCGCACCCGGTCAAGATCGAGGCCCCGGAGGGCATCACCTTCAAGGTGGAGACCCCCACCCGGTTCTCGGTCTCGGGCATCGACAAGCAGAAGGTCGGCCAGATCTCGGCCGTCATCCGCAAGCTGCGGCGCCCGGACCCGTACAAGGGCAAGGGCCTGCGCTACGAGGGTGAGAAGATCCGCCGCAAGGTCGGAAAGACGGGTAAGTGATCATGAGCGACACGACTACGAAGCGCAAGCCGGTGGGCAAGGACATCTCGACCCGCCGCCGCGTCGCGAAGGCCCGTCGGCACTTCCGGCTCCGCAAGAAGGTCTCGGGCACCGAGCAGCGTCCGCGCCTGGTCGTCAAGCGATCCTCGCGGCACATCGCCGTGCAGGTGATCGACGACCTCGCCGGCCACACGCTGGCGTCGGCGTCCACCCTCGAGGCGGACGTCCGGGCGGTCGACGGCGACAAGAAGGCCAAGGCCGCCAAGGTCGGGGAACTCGTCGCCGCGCGGGCCAAGAACGCCGGGATCTCGGCTGTGGTGTTCGACCGTGGGGGCAACGCCTACCACGGCCGCATCGCCGCGCTCGCCGACGCCGCCCGTGAGGCGGGGTTGGAGTTCTGACGATGCAGAAGCTTGTTAACGGAAGGAATGCCTGATGCCGGGACGTACACGGCAATTCGGCGGCGGACAGGGCGGACCCGGCGGGCAGGGCGGCAACGACCGCAATGAACGCCGCGGTGGCGGCCGGGACCGGCGCGACAGCGGCCGTGGCGGGGCCGGCCAGGACAAGACCCCGCACCTCGAGAAGGTCGTGACGATCAACCGCGTCGCCAAGGTCGTCAAGGGTGGTCGTCGCTTCAGCTTCACCGCCCTGGTGGTCGTCGGCGACGGCGACGGTCAGGTCGGCGTCGGCTACGGCAAGGCCAAGGAAGTTCCCGCGGCGATCGCCAAGGGCGTCGAGGAAGCGAAGAAGAACTTCTTCCGCGTCCCGCGCATCGGTGGCACCATCCCCCACCCGATCACGGGTGAGGCGTCCGCCGGTGTCGTGCTGCTCCGTCCGGCGTCCGCCGGTACCGGCGTCATCGCCGGTGGCCCGGTGCGCGCCGTGCTGGAGTGCGCGGGCGTCCACGACGTGCTGTCGAAGTCGCTCGGCTCCGACAACGCGATCAACATCGTGCACGCGACCGTGGCGGCCCTGAAGGGTCTGCAGCGTCCGGAAGAGGTGGCGGCCCGCCGTGGCCTGCCGCTCGAGGACGTCGCGCCGGCCCGGATGATGCGCCAACGCGCGGGTCAGGTGGTCTGACATGGCTCAGCTCAAGGTCACCCAGGTCAAGAGCAAGATCGGCACGAAGCACGCTCACCGCGAGTCGCTGCGCACCCTCGGGCTGCGCAAGATCCGCCAGAGCGTCGTGCGTGATGACACCCCCCAGGTGCGCGGCCTGATCCACACCGTCCGCCACCTGGTGGAGGTCGAGGAGGTCCAGGCATGACGGCCATCAAGATCCACCACCTGCGTCCGGCTCCGGGCGCCAAGCGCGACAAGATGCGCGTGGGCCGTGGTGAGGGTTCGAAGGGCAAGACGGCCGGTCGCGGTACGAAGGGCACCAAGGCCCGGAAGAACGTGCCGGCCCGGTTCGAGGGTGGGCAGATGCCCATCCAGATGCGGCTCCCGAAGCTGCGCGGCTTCAAGAACCGCTTCCGCACCGAGTACCAGCCGGTGAACGTGGGCGACATCGCCCGCGTCTTCCCGGACGGCGGCAAGATCGGCGCCGAGGAGCTCGTGCAGGGCGGTCTGGTCCGCAAGGGCAAGCTGGTGAAGGTGCTCGGCAACGGCGATGTGAACGGCGTCAAGCTGGACATCACCGCCGACGCGTTCTCCGGCTCGGCCAAGGAGAAGCTCGAAGCGGCCGGTGGCTCCGCCACCACCAACTGAGCTGAATCTCGTTCGAAGGCCCGTCTGGCTCCGCCAGGCGGGCCTTCGCCGTCTCTTCTCGCGGACGGGTTCCTTGCCGGGACGGCAATCCGGACGGAGGATCGGAAGGGTGGACCGATCGCCGCAGGAGCCTGCAGCCCATCCCGACGGCGCCGAGTCGCCTCTGAGCTTCCCCGTCGAAGCTCCGCGGCCCGACGGCCCCGAGCCGGGAGCGGGCGCGCCGGCGAGCTTCCCCGCTGTGCCGGGGGCAACGCGGCCCACGGACCCGCTGGCATTCCCCGCCGAGGCCGCACCGCGATCCGACCCGCCCCTCTTCCCGCCGCACACCACCGCCGCCCCGTCGCAGGCAGAGCCGTTGCCCTTCCCCGTCGCCGAACTGCCGGTTTCCGCCGCCACACCCCAACCAGCTTCGGGAGCCGAGCCCGAGCCCGCCCCGGCTCCCGCTCCGGCGGCGGCCGGCCTGCTCCGCCGCCTCCCGGCGGTGCTCGCCGCCCTCGCCGCCGTGCTGGCCGTCGGAGGCTGCTTCCTGCCCCTCTTCCGCATGCTCCAGGACCTCAACTTCCGGCAGGGGTTCATCGGCGCCCAGCTGACCATCACCGAGACCGCATGGGGCAACCGCATCGAGATCACCGGGCAGCCGGTCACCGACCGCCCCGGCGTGCCCGTGGGCATCCCCGTCGTCATCGCGGTCGTCGTGCTGGCCGCGGCAGCCATCGCGGCCTTCGCCCGGCCGGACCGCGGCCTCACCCGGTGGCTGCTCTCGGCCGGCGCGCTCTTCACCGCCGGCGTCGTCACCACCACCTGGATGAGCCGGTTCGAGCTGGCCGCCATCGCCGACGAGGAAGCCGGCCTGGCGGTCTCCACCGGGCCCGGCATGTGGCTGCTGACCCTGGCCACCGTGCTGGCGGCCGCCGCGGCCGTACTGGTCTACCTGCCGAACGTCGGCCGCAACCCCGGCTGGGCCGATCCGGCGCTCGCCTACGCCGACACCCCGACGCCGCCCTCCGGGGTCGCCATCACCGTCCTGCCGCCGGACGACGAGCAGCCCTGAGGCGTCGCTACCGTGGAGGCATGTGGGTCTTCTTCGGGGCGTCGGTGCTCATCGCCCTTACGCCGGGGGCGAACAACCTGCTCGGCCTCCACCACGGCATGACGCACGGTGTTCGCCACGGCCTCGCCGGGCTCGGCGGCCGGCTGAGTGCTTTCACCCTGTTGATCGCCGCCGTCGCGGCCGGGCTGGGGCAGCTGCTGGCCGCGTCCGAGACCGCTCTGACGATCATCAAGTGGGCCGGCGCCGCCTACCTGCTCTTCCTCGGCATCCGCCTGCTCTGGTCCACCTTCCGGGGCAAAAGCAGTCCCACGGAGCTGCCCGCGACGCCCATGACGGCGTGGCGCGTCACCCGCAAGGAGTTCGGTGTCGCGCTCACCAACCCGAAGGCGATCCTGATCTTCACCGCCTTCGTCCCGCAGTTCATCGACCCAGGTCACGGGTCATTTCCGGGGCAGCTCGCGCTGCTGGGCGCGGGCTACCTGCTGGCCGAGTTCCTGGCCGGCTCGGTCTACGTCTGCGTCGGCGCCGCGGTGAAGACGATCAAGCTCTCCCGGCGGGCCCGGCGCAACGTCGACCGGGGCACCGGCGTGGTCCTCGTCGGCCTGGCCGGCGTGCTCGCGACGTCCAACGCCTGAGCCGCGATCTGTCAAGGAATACGACCAAGACGGCGATGTGGATCAACCCGCCGGAGCAACCTTGGTACGGAAAACCCACACGGACTGCGGACACGCCCTGTGAAGCTGTTAGAGTCGGCGACACGCTTCGGGACGAGTGTGCCCCGAAGCGTTCCTGGCTTGCGTGCCAGTAGTGCTGTGTGTTCCTGCCGGCCCCGTGCCGGCCAAGCCGATCGTCGGTTAGGACAGCCGACGACGCCGAGGAGGTCCCCCGCGTGCTCAGCGCCTTCCGCTCGGCTCTCGCGACGCCGGATCTACGCAAGAAGATCCTGTTCACGCTAGCCATTGTCGCGGTCTACCGAATCGGTGCGACCATTCCGGCGCCCGGCATCTCCTACGGTGCCGTACAGGCCTGTAGCTCCCAGGCGCAGCAGGAGGGCGTCTACCAGCTGCTGAACCTGTTCAGCGGCGGTGCGCTGCTGCAGCTGTCGCTCTTCTCGACCGGGATCATGCCGTACATCACGGCGAGCATCATCATCCAGCTGCTCACCGTGGTCATCCCGCGGTTCGAGGAGCTGAAGAAGGAAGGGCAGTCCGGCCAGGGCAAGCTGACCCAGTACACCCGGTACCTGACGATCGCGCTGGCGATCCTGCAGGCCACCGGCGTGGTCGCGCTCGCGGACCGCAAGCAGCTCTTCCCCGACTGCCAGTCGCCGATCATCCCGGACAACAGCGTCTACTCGCTGGCCATCATCGTCATCACGATGACCGCGGGCACCGCCGTCATGATGTGGCTGGGCGAGCTGATCACCGAGCGCGGTGTCGGCAACGGCATGTCCGTCCTGATCTTCCTGAACATCGCGGCGCGCATCCCGGTCGAGGGCGGCAACATCCTCAGCAACGCGGGTGGTGTGGGGCTGGCGATCGTCTGCGTCTTCGGCCTGGTGATCATCGCCAGCGTCATCTTCGTCGAGCAGGGGCAGCGCCGGATCCCGGTGCAGTACGCCAAGCGCATGATCGGCCGCCGGATGTACGGCGGCACGTCGACCTACCTGCCGATCAAGGTCAACCAGGCCGGTGTCATCCCGGTCATCTTCGCGTCTTCCCTGCTGTACCTGCCGGACCTGATCAGCCGCCTCGTCGGCGACCAGAACGCCAACTCCGGCTGGCAGGTGTTCATCAAGAACTACATCGTGAACCAGTCCAGCTGGGTGCACATCGCGCTGTACTTCGCCCTGATCATCTTCTTCACGTACTTCTACATCACGATCACGTTCAACGTGGACGAGCGTGCGGAAGAGATGAAGAAGTTCGGCGGCTTCATCCCGGGCATCCGCCCGGGCCGCCCGACCGCGGAGTACCTGAGCTTCGTGCTCGGCCGGATCACCCTGCCCGGCTCGCTCTACCTGGGCATCATCGCGATCCTTCCGAACTTCTTCCTGTCGTTGACCGGGAGCGGGAACAACCAGAACTTCCCGTTCGGTGGCACGGCTGTGCTGATCATGGTCGGCGTCGGCCTCGACACCGTGAAGCAGATCGAGAGCCAGCTGATGCAGCGCAACTACGAAGGGTTCTTGAAGTGACGCGCCTGGTTCTCGTCGGTCCGCCCGGCGCGGGCAAGGGCACGCAGGCGGTGGCCCTGTCCGAGCAGCTGCGCGTCCCGCACATCTCCACCGGTGACCTGTTCCGCGCGCACGTCGGCCAGGAGACCCCGCTCGGCCAGGAAGCGAAGCGCTACCTGGACTCGGGTGAGCTCGTGCCGGACTCGGTGACCAACGAAATGGTCCGAGAGCGGCTCGCCGAGCCGGACGCCAAGGTCGGCTTCCTGCTCGACGGCTTCCCCCGCAACACCAAGCAGGCCGAGGTCCTCGGCGAGATCCTGGGCGACGCGGACGTCTCGCTCGACGCCGTGATCCAGCTGCAGGTCCCGGAGGACGTCGTCGTCGGACGGCTCATGTCGCGCGGCCGCGCGGACGACACCGAAGAGGTCATCCGCCGCCGTCAGCAGATCTACGTGTCGGACACCGCGCCGCTGCTGGAGTACTACGCCGACATCCTGGTGACTGTCGACGGCGTCGGCAGTGTCGAAGAGATCTCGGGCCGGGTGCTGAAAGCGCTGCGCGACCGCACGTGAACCTCGGAGGATTGCGTGTTCTGCAAGTGCTCCGGCGTGGGCGCATGATCGAAGTCAAGACCCCGGACGAGCTGCAGGCGATGCGGGCCGCGGGCCTCGTCGTCGCCCGCACGCTCGCGGCGGTCCGTGCCGCGGCGAAGCCGGGCGTCAGCACCGCCGAGCTCGACGAGCTGGCCGAGCAGACGATCCGGGACGCCGGCGCGGTGCCGTCGTTCAAGGGCTACCACGGTTTCCCGGCGTCGATCTGCGCGTCGGTGAACGAGCAGATCGTCCACGGCATCCCGGCGAAGAGCCAGGTGCTGGCCGACGGCGACATCATCTCCGTCGACTGCGGCGCCATCCTCGACGGCTGGCACGGCGACTCCGCGGTGACACTGGCCATCGGCCAGGTCTCCGACGCCGACCTCGCGCTGTCCGCGGCGACCGAGGCGGCGATGTGGGCCGGGATCGAGGCGGTCACCGCCGGCGGCCGGCTCACCGACATCTCCTACGCCGTCCAGTCCGCCGCCGAGCGCGCGGGCCGTGACGACGGCATCGAGTACGGGATGATCGTCGAGTACGGCGGCCACGGCATCGGCCGCCAGATGCACATGGACCCGTTCCTGCCCAACGTCGGCAAGCCCGGCAAGGGCCCGCGGCTCAAGCCCGGCATGGCGCTGGCGATCGAGCCGATGCTGACCGGCGGCGGCGGGGAGACCCGCGAGCTGGACGACGGCTGGACGGTCGTCACGGCCGACGGCTCCCGCGCGGCCCACTGGGAGCACACCGTCGCGATCACCGAAGACGGCCCCTGGGTGCTCACCGCTCCGGAAGACGCCTGACCTGCGCATTCACCCACATGTGGTGATCGCGATCACGTCCACCTGCACGGTCCTTTAGCATGGTCACCCCCGGTTTGGGGGTCGCGACACGAGTTGCGTACACTGTCAAGTCGGCGCACTTATCGCGCCCGGATCCTGCACGCTCGTGAACTCACGGTCTTGGGAGCCGGGCACCAGTGTGCCACGCACCACCCAACCCGGCACTAGTGCTCCGGTTGGTCACAGACTGTAGCGACAGACAGTGTCGACAAAGGAAATGCGGAGGACATGGCGAAGAAAGACGGGGCCATCGAGGTCGAAGGCCGCGTAGTCGAGCCGCTCCCCAACGCGATGTTCCGCGTCGAGTTGGAGAACGGTCACAAGGTCCTGGCACACATCAGCGGCAAGATGCGGCAGCACTACATCCGCATCCTGCCCGAGGACAGGGTTGTCGTGGAGCTCTCGCCCTACGACCTCTCTCGTGGTCGCATCGTCTACCGCTACAAGTGATCACGAAGAGCAGCTAACAGGAGAGCAGAAGACGTGAAGGTCCAGCCGAGCGTCAAGAAGATCTGCGACAAGTGCAAGGTGATCCGCCGTCACGGCCGGATCATGGTGATCTGCGAAAACCTGCGGCACAAGCAGCGGCAGGGCTGATCGCCTGCACTCGACCAGAGTGGATTGACGGCTACACAACCTCCCCGCACCTGCCGGTTCACGCGAGTGAACCGGTTCACCCCCGGGCTTCAGGCCGGGGCCGGGACACCCGAAGCGCAAGCCGAGGGCACGACAGGCGAGTCGGTCCCGGAACCGGACGGGGAGCAGACCTGAAGATGAAACCGAAGAAGGAGCATCAACGCCAATGGCACGACTCGCTGGCGTAGACCTCCCCCGCGAAAAGCGGTTGGAGATCGCGCTTACCTACATCTACGGCATCGGCCGTACCCGCTCGAAGCAGCTCATCAAGGCTGCCGAGCTCAACGCGGACACCCGCGTCAAAGACCTCAGCGATGACGACCTCGCGAAGCTGCGTGTCTACATCGAAGAGAACTTCAAGGTCGAGGGTGACCTTCGCCGTGAGGTGAACGCCGACATCCGTCGGAAGATCGAGATCGGGTGCTACGAGGGCCTTCGCTGGCGCCGCGGACTTCCCGTCCGTGGTCAGCGCACGAAGACCAACGCCCGTACCCGCAAGGGTCCGAAGAAGACGGTCGCCGGCAAGAAGAAGGCTGGCAAGAAGTGAGCGTCCAGGGCAAGAAGGTCGTGCAGATGGGTGGCGTTCAGCGCCGCGGCTCGGCTTGTGTCTCGCCCAAGGCGCTCTACGCCCGCCCGATGGCGCTCCGCAACCTGTACACCGACGCCGGTTCGATCATCCGGCGCGGACAGGCCGAAGCGGTCGCCGCTCACCAAGAGAACGCGCGCTAACAGGAGATCCCTCACAACATGCCACCGAAGTCTCGTACTGCGGCCGGGGCCAAGAAGGTCCGCCGCAAGGAAAAGAAGAATGTCGCGCACGGTCACGCGCACATCAAGAGCACCTTCAACAACACCATCGTCTCGATCACGGACCCGACCGGTGCCGTGATCGCGTGGGCGTCGAGTGGGCACGTGGGCTTCAAGGGCTCCCGCAAGTCCACCCCGTTCGCCGCGCAGATGGCCGCCGAGAACGCTGCCCGCAAGGCCGCCGAGCACGGCATGAAGAAGGTCGACGTCTTCGTGAAGGGCCCGGGTTCGGGCCGCGAGACGGCGATCCGCTCGCTGCAGGCGGCCGGCCTCGAGGTCGGCACCATCCAGGACGTGACCCCGCAGCCTCACAACGGCTGCCGCCCGCCCAAGCGGCGCCGGGTCTGAGGAACGGGGAGGAGTAAGAAGAAATGGCTCGTTACACCGGCCCCGCGACGCGTATTTCGCGTCGCCTCAAGGTTGACCTCATCGGCGGCGACCAGGCTTTCGAGCGTCGCCCCTACCCGCCGGGCCAGCACGGCCGCGGGCGCATCAAGGAGTCCGAGTACCTCCTGCAGTCGCAGGAGAAGCAGAAGGCTCGCTACACCTACGGCGTTCTCGAGCGTCAGTTCGTCCGGTACTACAAGGAAGCCGTCCGGCGTCCGGGCAAGACCGGTGAGAACCTGCTCCAGATCCTCGAGTCCCGCCTGGACAACGTGATCTACCGCGCCGGCATCGCCCGCACCCGCCGTCAGGCGCGTCAGCTGGTGAGCCACGGCCACTTCCTGGTCAACGGCAAGAAGGTGAACGTCCCGTCGTTCCAGGTCACCAAGTGGGACATCATCGACGTGCGGCCGAAGTCGTTCTCGATGCTGCCCTTCGTCGTGGCCAAGGAGTCCTTCGGCGACCGCCCGATCCCGGCGTGGCTGCAGGTCGTCCAGTCCAACCTCCGCGTGCTGGTCCACCAGCTGCCGGAGCGTGCGCAGATCGACGTTCCGGTTCAGGAACAGCTGATCGTCGAGCTTTACTCGAAGTAGTCCGGCCCCGTCGGACAAGGCGGCGGCGCGACAGGTGCGCCGCCGCCGCGCCATCCCTTCGACGTCATATGGCGGGCGTCGTCTGGAAAGGAATTAGGAAGAAATGCTGATTTCCCAGCGGCCGGCTCTCGGCGAAGAGACGGTCAACGAGACCCGCTCCCGGTTCACCATCGAACCGCTGGAGCCCGGCTTCGGCTACACGCTCGGCAACTCGCTGCGTCGTACGCTGCTGTCGTCCATCCCGGGCGCGGCCGTGACGAGCATCCGCATCGACGGCGTGCTGCACGAGTTCACCACCGTTCCCGGGGTGAAGGAAGACGTCACCGACATCATCCTGAACCTCAAGGAGCTCGTGGTGTCCTCGGAAGAGGACGAGCCGGTCACCATGTACCTGCGCAAGCAGGGCCCCGGTGAGGTCACGGCGGCCGACATCGTGCCGCCGGCGGGTGTCACCGTGCACAACCCGGATCTGCACATCGCGTCGCTGAACGGCAAGGGCAAGCTCGAGATCGAGCTCGTCGTCGAGCGCGGCCGCGGTTACGTTCCGGCCCTGCAGAACAAGCAGGCGGGCGCGGAGATCGGCCGGATCCCGGTCGACTCGATCTACTCGCCGGTGCTCAAGGTGACCTACAAGGTCGAGGCCACCCGTGTCGAGCAGCGCACCGACTTCGACAAGCTGATCCTGGACGTCGAGACGAAGCCGTCGATCACGCCGCGCGACGCGGTCGCGTCGGCCGGCAAGACGCTGGTGGAGCTGTTCGGTCTCGCTCGCGAGCTGAACGTCGACGCCGAGGGCATCGAGATCGGGCCGTCGCCGCAGGAGGCGGACACCATCGCCGCCTACGCGATGCCGATCGAGGACCTGGACCTCACCGTCCGGTCGTACAACTGCCTCAAGCGCGAGGGCATCCACACGGTGGGCGAGCTCGTCTCGCGCAGCGAGGCGGACCTGCTCGACATCCGCAACTTCGGCGCCAAGTCGATCGACGAGGTCAAGCTCAAGCTCGTCGGCCTCGGCCTCGCGCTGAAGGACAGCCCGCCCGGGTTCGACCCGACCGCGGCGGCCGCCAGCTACGACGGTGAAGGCTGGTCGGAGGGTGTCGGTGGCATCGCCGACGGGATTTCGGATGGCCACGACGATGGCCAGGACTACGCAGAGACCGAGCAGCTCTAGGGCTCTGTGCCTGGACGCTGCGAGCTGAACTAGTAGGAGAACCAATGCCCACCCCTACCAAGGGAGCCCGGCTCGGCGGGTCGTCCGCGCACGAGCGGCTGATCCTGGCCAACTTGGCCACGCAGCTGTTCGAGCACGGCAAGATCACGACCACCGAGGCGAAGGCCCGCCGGGTCCGCCCGCTGGCCGAGAAGCTGATCACGAAGGCGAAGCGGGGCGACCTGCACAACCGCCGTCAGGTGCAGAAGGTCGTCCGTGACAAGGACGTCGTGCACAAGCTGTTCGCCGAGATCGGTCCGCACTTCGCGGAGCGTCCCGGTGGCTACACCCGGATCACCAAGACGATGGCGCGCAAGGGCGACAACGCCGCCATGGCCGTCATCGAGCTGGTGGCCGAGAAGACCGTGACGTCCGAGGCCGAGCGCGCTCGCAAGACGAAGTTCGCCAAGGACGAGAAGGCCGCCGCTCCGGTTGCCGAGGAGACCACCTCGACCGAGGAGACCCCCGAGGCTCCGGCCGAGGAGGCCAAGGCCGAGGACACCACCGCCGAGACCGAAGCCCCGGCTTCGGATGACGCGGACGCCAAGAAGGACTGACGTCCTGACGGCCGATTCGACACCGGACGAGCCCGCCACTCCCCCCGGGGAGGGCGGGCTCGTTCGTCTGCGCCTGGACGTCTCCTACGACGGCACGGACTTCTCGGGCTGGGCCCGCCAGCCGGGCCGCCGGACGGTCCAGGCGCTCCTGGAGGAGGCCCTGCAGCGGCAGCCGCCGGGGGCCGCGGTGCCGAAGTCCGTCGTCGTGGCGGGCCGTACGGACGCCGGCGTGCACGCGACGGGCCAGGTGGTGCACGTCGACGTCGTGCCGCTCGCTCCGGGCACCTCCGGCCGCGTCCCGGTCTCCGCCGAAGGTATCCCGGACCTGACCCGGATGGTGGGCCGCTGGAACCGCCTGCTGCCGGGCGATGTGCGCGTGCTGGGCGCCCGGGTCGCTCCCGAGGGCTTCGACGCCCGGTTCTCCGCGGTGCGGCGGCACTACCGCTACCGCGTCTCGGACGCCCCGTGGGGCGTGGACCCCTTGCGCCGCCACGACACGCTGGCCTGGAACCGTCCACTCTCGACGGACGCGATGAATGCCGCGGCCGAGGAGCTCCTGGGTCTCCACGACTTCGCGGCGTACTGCAAGCAGCGTGACACGGGCACGACGATCCGCGAGCTGCAGCGCCTGGAGTGGGCGCGGGTGGACGAGCACCTGCTGGAGGTCCGGGTCTCGGCGGACGCGTTCTGCCACTCGATGGTCCGCAGCCTGGTGGGCGTGCTCCTCCTGGTGGGCGACGGCCGCCGCACCGACGCGTGGCCCGCGAAGGTCCTGGAGAGCGGCATCCGCGACAGCGCGGTGGCCCCGGCCCACGGCCTGACGCTCCTGGGCGTGGACTACCCGCCGGACGAGGAACTCGCGGCGCGGGCCGAGCAGACGAGGAACGTCCGCACTTCCCCCTGACGAACGAAAAGCGGGTGGCTCCCCGAGGGGAACCACCCGCTTTCGCCGGTCCGGAAAGGACGTCAGTCGCCGCGGCGCACCGGGCCGAGGAGCTGCTGCTCCTTGCCCGTCGTCACCAGCCGCAGCGGACGCCAGAGGTTGCGGCCCAGGGCCACCACCTGATCGTCCTTCAACGTCGTCAGCTGGCGCATCATCTGGGGCGGCAGGCGCCAGATGCGCGCCGCCAGCTCGGCCTGTCCGGCCGGGAGGCGCTGCATCAGCACCAGGTCCGCCGCGTTGGCCGTCGCGCCCGCCTGCGGGTGCAGGTACGGGAGCACGTAGACCGTCGTCTGCCAGGGCGAGCGGGGCGGGAACAGGTCCTGCGGCGTCGGGCCGCCGTCGGTCACCACCAGCAGCGGCGCGTCCTCCGACGGCCGCGGCAGCTCGACCGGCGACAGCCGGCGGATCTGCACCAGCGGCGACGGCCGCCCGTCGCGGCTGCCGGCCGCCCGGGAGAGCACCTGCCACTCGGTCGGGCGCCCGGTGGCGACGACGACCCACGCGCCGACCGCCATCGCGCGCATGGCGACCTGGCGGGCCAGGTAGAGCCCGCCCACCAGCACGATCCGGGTGGGGGTCGAGCGCAGCGCCGAGATCGTCAGCGGCTCGCCCTTGAGGCCCGAGCCGAGCACGATGCCGCCGCGGTCACCCGAGGGGCTGATCGCGTCGAGCATCGCGGGGTCCACCGTGAACTCCGGCGCCACGCCGCTGTTCTGCCCGGCGTCACGGACGCGGGAAGTCATGCTGTGCCTCCGATCGGCAAGGTCGCGGCGAACGCGGAGACCTGGAGGCCGCGCAGCGGCGTCAGGTCCACCCCCAGCCGCTCGGACAGCCCCTGCAGCCGCTGGTCGGCGGCGTCGAGCTCACGCGGGTTCCGCGCGCTCAGCCGGACCACGCCGCGCAGCCCGATCTTGCCCTCGTCGGACGCCGGGGAAATCGACATCGCGAGCGTCGCCGACAGCGCGCGGACGCTCGTCAGCGCGTTCAGGCTGTTGGTGACCTTGCCCTTCGGCCAGCCGGTGATGGCGTAGCTCGCGTGCCCGATGCCGGCCGCGGTCACGCCGGACCAGCGTTCCTGCAGCGTCACCTTGGTGGGTGACCCGGCCACCGACGTCAGCTCCGCGGCGGAAATGCCCGCCCGCAGCAGCTCGTCCGGGTCGAGCGGCCGCGTCGGCACGCCCTGGGACTCCAGCGCGTTGCGGACCCGCGACAGCGCCCCGATCAGGGCGCGGTGGGCGCCGACGACGCCGCCGCCGCGCTCCCGGATCGCCGCCGGGCAGCGCCGCGGGTCGAGCCGGATCGCCACCCACGTCGTGCGCCGGGCCGCCGCGGGCAGGGGCCCCAGCACCTCCATGTAGGAGCTCAGCGCGGGCGAGTCCGACGGCAGCGCCGCGCTGCCCGGGTAGCAGTGCCAGATCATCTGGATCGAGTCGAGGACCACGCCGCGGTCTTCGAGGCAGGGCGCCAGCGCCGACAGCGGCAGGCTCGGCGCGCCGTCGGCCTGGGTGATCAACGCCGGCGCCGGCTCGACGAGCAGCACCGCCGTCCACGTGCCGTCGTTCCAGGCGAGCCCGACCTGCTGGCGCTCGTGGTCGACGCCGTGGGCGACGACGAGGTCCGGCACGGCGATGCGGAGCAGGTTCACGCGGGCGTCGTCGGGGCCGGTGACCGTGGTTTCTTCGGCGGTCATGGCTTCGACGGTGCTCGGCGGCAGCGGGTCCGCGACCCGGTCGTGCGAGCGGAAGGTGTAGCGCAGCGTCAGGCCGACCCACTGGGTGAACCAGCGGCCGCGCCAGCGCAGCAGCGCGACGATGAGGGCGAAGCCGGCGATGCCGATGCCGACGTACTTGAGCGACATGTCGATCGCGAGCAGGACCAGGCCGATCGCGAGGCCGACTTCGAGCACGACGAGGTTGGCCACGGGCAGCGGGCCGAGGGTGACGCCGGCGGACCGCCGCCGCGCCGGTGGGGCCACCCTGGCCGGGCCGGGTGGGGGAGTGGCAGGACCGCTGTCGTCGGGCCCCTGAGGGCCACCGGGGCCGCCGCCGGGACCGCCCGGACCGCCGGGACCGCCCGGACCGCCGGGGCCGCCCCCTCCGGGGCCGCCAGGACCGCCGCCACCAGGGCCGCCAGGACCACCGGGACGCCCACCGGGACCAGGTCCGCCGGGAACGGGGCCACCGGGACCACGCGGAGGCATGCCAGGGCCGCCGGGAACGCCACCGGGTCCACCGGGAACGCCACCGGGGCCACCGGGCACTCCACCGGGGCCGCCAGGGGCACCGGGAACGCCGCCGGGTCCGCCAGGGCCGCCGGGAACGCCTCCGGGACCTCCGGGTCTGCCCGGCCGCGGCGGCGGGCCCGGCGGACGGCCACCGGGCGGCGGGGGCCCGGGCGGGCCAGGCGGACGTGGAGGAGTGGTGACGGACATCCGCGCTTTCTCTTCCCCTCGTGCTTGCTGCGTACCCGGAAGCCGGGTCCCGGGGAGCCCGACACTAGCTTGAGTTGGTAGAAACCCCACACCAGACGGTCCCCGTACGGCTATCCTGCGGAACCGTACCGCGACGGGGAGAGCTGTAGGTCGAGAATGCCATCAACACCCACGACTAAGTCTCAGGTCCAGGCGTATCAGTTCGTCCTACGGCGGATGCAGTCGGCGCTGGTCCGGCGGGACGCCGTGATGCTGCACGACCCGATGCGCACCCACACGCGGGCCACGATCGTGGGGGTGGTGCTGGGCGCGCTCGGCATGATCGTGTTCGTCGTCTGGGGCCTGCTCAGCCCGGCGCCGTCGGTGCCCGAGGCCGGGAACATCGTGATCGGCGAGCAGTCCGGCACGGTCTACGTGGTGACGGGCAACCCGAAGAAGCTGATCCCCACGTTCAACCTCGCGTCGGCGCGGCTCCTTCTGCTGGCCCAGCAGAAGAACTCCGCCGCGGGCGCCGGTGGCGCGACCGCCGCGCCCGCTCCCGCCCCGGCGAGCCCGGCGGCTGTGAAGAATCCCACGGTCGTTTCCGACGAGCAGCTCAAGGACATTCCGCGCGACAAACTGACCGGAATTCCGGACGGTCCGCAGCTGATCCCGACGGATTCCCAGCGAATTTCCCCCAATTGGGCCGTCTGCGACCAGGTTCAGCTGGAACCGTCGCTGCCGAACCCGGACACCGGCCGGACCAACACCTACGTTTTCGGCGGCATCGCGCCGAGCGGCCTGGGCACGGAGCTGCGCGAAAACGAGGCGTTGCTGGCGAAGGCCGACAACGGGAAGACCTACCTCGTGTACCGGCTGCCGAGCTCCCGGAACCGGCCGAACGCGAACACCGTGCGCGCCGAGATCGACGTCGACAACCCGAACGACGCCGTCCGGACGGCGCTGCAGCTGCCGCCGACGCCGCGGAAGATCACGCAGGGGCTGCTCAACGCGATCCCCGAGGTCGCGAAGCTGACGCCGCCGAAGATCCAGAACGGCGCGCCCCCGGCGGACTTCGACGGCCTGACCGCGGGCGACGTCTTCGCCACGCAGCAGGCCGGCGAGACGACGCTGAACTACTGGGCGATCACCCGCACCGGCATCCAGCGGGTGTCCAACGCCGTCGCCGACATCATCCGCGTCGCGAAGAACGGCAGCTCCGGCCGGATCCAGACGCTGGGCCTCGACAAGCTCGCCGGGGTGCACACCATGCAGCCGACCGACCCCGGCTACATCCCGGTCGACGACTTCCCGCGCTCGGTGCCGACGGTCCTCGACGCGACGAAGAACTCGTCGGTCGCGTGCCTGGGCTGGTCGCTGGCGGGCTCCGGCCCCGACCAGGACGCGCACACCTCGGTGTACGTCGACACGCAGCTGCCCGGCCAGAAGAGCGCCGGCGAAAAGTTCGCCCCGATGACGGTGACCACCCTGGGCCCGAACCGGGTGCCGCTCAACGGCTTCTACCTCAAGCCCGGGTTCGCCGCGGTCGTCCAGTCCGCCACCGGCAAGGCCAGTTTCGGCAAGGGCCAGATCCAGCTGATCTCCGACCGGGGCGTCCGCTACAGCGTCCCGGACGCCCAGACCGCGGACGCGATCGGCATGAACAACCGGCAGCCGGCGCCCGAGTCGATCATCGGGCTGCTGCCGACCGGGGCGTCGCTGAACACCCAGGACGTGCTGCGCCAGTTCGACGCGGTGCCGATCGACCCGAACGCCGGCGCGTACCCGACCACGACCCGGCCGCCGGGGAACTGAGCGGAACCGCCGGGCCGCGGCGGGCGTCCCACGCTCGAAGGTCTTTCTCGTGAGCGGAGGTGCCGTGGCCGGCTTGAGGATGGACGGCGTCGTCGTCGCCCGGTACGCCGAGACGGCGGAGGCCGCCGCGGCCGACCTGGACGCGGCGGCGGCCGAGGTCGGCGGGGACGTCACCGCGGAGTCCTACGGGGCACTGGGCGCACAGATCGGCCTCGGCGAGTCCTACAGCCGCGCTTCCGGGGCGTTGCGGCGGCAGCTGGCCGACGGCGCCGAGGCGCTGCGTTCGGCCGCGGAGGCGCTGCGGCAGGTGACGGTCCGCCACGGCGGGCAGGACGCGGAAGCCGCGGAGCTGATCAAGCGGGCCGGAAGGCTCGACGGATGAGGACCGAGAGCGACCCCCTGGTGGCTTCGGTGCCGGTGCCCGCGGGCGAGGACATCACGGCGGCGGCTGAGCCGTACCTGGCGTACCTCACGGATCTGGCGCGGCAGCTGGGCGTGCTCGACCCGGTCGAGACGTACTTCCGCCCGCTGCTCGGCCGCTGGGCCGACCTCGGCGCCGAAGCGGATCGCCTGCGCCAGGCGGCCTCGGTCGCGGCCGAGGTTTCGGCCCGCCTCGACGGCGAGCTCGGCCGGCTCGACGCGGGCTGGGAGGGCCGGGACGCGGACTCGTTCGTCACGTACATCCGCGCGATCGGCGCGGCGGGCGGCGACCTCCACGAGGCGCTCGACACCCTGGCCGGCGCGCTGGACGAAATGGTGACGACGCTGCGGCACGTGGTCGTCGACCTCGTCGAGGTGCTGGTGGACGCGGCGGAGCTGACGTCGGAGACGATGCTGCTGCCGTCCGGCGGTCCCAAGCGCGCGCGGGCCCAGCTGCAGGAGACGCAGGATTCGGCGAAGGCGCTGCACGAGACCGCGCGCGACGTCATGGAGGCGTTCGACCGGCTGTGCGACGGCGTCGACGACGCGGACGCGGCGTCCCGCACCATCGAGATCCGGCACCGGTACCCGCCGGAGCGCTTCAAGCTGCACGACGACGCCCTGAACGATGCGGGCGAGCAGGCCACGGACGCGGCTTCGCCATCACCCTCGGGCGACGAATCCACGACGCCGTCCTCGGCCGACGAGGTCATGACGCCGTCCTCGGCCGCGGGCCCGGCGGAGGGACGGCACACCGGCGCGGGGACCCTCGACCCCGCCCAGCCCACCGACGCCGCCGCCCCGCAGGCCCCGCCCGCGGAGCAGGACCACAGCACGTCGGGCGGGGTCCCGATGATGCCGATGATGGGCTTCGGGGCGTTCGGCTCGGGCGGCCAGGCTCGCCGCCCGTCGAAGACCCGCCCGGTCACGAAGTCGTCCGACCTGCTGGGCGAGCCCGGCCTGGTCGCACCCCCGGTGATCGGCGAGGACGAGAACCCGCAGCCGAAGAAACCACCGGCCCCGCCCGCGACCTGACCTCGGCCGGAACGGATCCCGTTCCGGCCAGGGGGTCAGCGTCGGGTGTCGGTTTCGGCCGGGCGGTTGCGGCGGATCGTGTGCATCACGAACAACGTGATCAGCAGGGCGAGCACGCCGCCCGCCGTGCCGGCCAGCGCCACGATCACCGGGGTCGAGCTGTGGTCGTTCGCCGGGGGGAGCTGGGCCAGCTGCGGGGCGGGGGGCGGTGCCTGGTTCCCGACCTCCGACGGCAGGACCTGGGTCAGCGCCGCCACCGGGTCGATGACCCCGTAGCCGACGAAGTTGTCACGGCCGCCCGGCGCCGCCGGGTGCTGGGCCGTCTCCTTGATCCGGTTGACGATGCCCTTGGCGTCGAGCTTCGGGTACTTCGCCTTGACCAGCGCCGCCAGGCCCGCCACGTACGGAGCCGCGAAGCTCGTGCCCTGGATTTCGCTGGCCTTGTCGCCGTTCTCGAAGGTCAGGTTCGCCAAGCTGCCGGACCCCTCGGCGGGGTCCAGCGAGACGATCTTCGTGCCGGGGGCCGCGACGCCGACCCACGGGCCGTGCACGCTGAACGGCGCCACGCTGCCGTACTCGTCGATCGCCCCGACCGACAGCACGTCGTCCGCGAACCACGGCGGCGTCACGATCGTCTTCGGCTTCCGGGCGTCCGGCTGGTCGTTCTGCGGGCACGTGTCCGTCGCGTTGCCGGCGGCGGCGACGATCACGATGCCGGCTTGCGCCGCGAAGCGCACGGCCGCCTGGACCTGCTGCTCGCCTTCGGTGATCGACCCGGTGGCCGGGCGGCAGTTGTCGACCGACATGTTGATGACGTCGGCCTCGTGCCGTTCGGCGATGCCGTGGATGATCTCGGCCAGCGTCTTCAGCGTGCCCGCGGTGCCGGCCTTCTCCAGCTGGCGCCCGCCGTTGGACTGCCCGGGCGACGTCCCGTCGCCTTCGGCGCCGCCGCCACCACCGCCCGGCGGCAGCTCCGTGCCGGTCCCGGACGGCGGGTTGGTGCTCGACGACGGCGGTGTGCTCGAGCCGGCGGTCGAGTTCTGCTTGGCGGGCTCGTAGTTCTCGCTGAGCTGGCGGTAGGACACGATCGTGGCGTCCGGCGCGACGCCGACGAACCCGACCTCGGGGTTGTCGGGCTTCGCCCCGATGATCCCGGCGACCTCGGTGCCGTGGCCGTCGCAGTCCTCGAGCCCCGGTTGCTGGCCCTTCGTCGGCGTGGCCACGTAGTCGCCGCCGGACTTGAGCCGGTCTTGGAACCACGGGTGCTTCGTCACGCCGGTGTCGATCACCGCGACGCGGACGCCGCTGCCGGCACCGCCCGTGGCGGCCTTGACGATGTCCTGCGCCTTGGAGATCTGCAGGTACTCCTGGCCCCACGGCCGGTTCTTGATCTGGATGTCCTGGCCGAGGGTGCTGCGCTGCACGCAGCCCTTCGTCTGCGTGTACGTCTTGTCGGGTTGGCGCGTGTCGGGGATCAGCTTGTCCATGTCGACCGGCGGCGGCGTCGCGAAGTAGCCGTCAGCCGGTGCGGCCTGCGCCCACGCGGGAACCGCGAGCGTCAGCGGCGACAGGAGGCCGATCGTGCCGGCCAGCAGGGCCGTCGTGGTCCTTCGGGTCCGTGCTGCTGCCATCGGAAATTCACCCGATCCGGTCACTTGAAGTTCAGGTGCCGCAGGGTGGTGTAGAGGTCCATCACACCGAGGGCGAGGGGCAGCACGGAGGCGATGCAGATCGCTTCGATGATCTCCACCGTGCGCCGCAGCGGCGGCGAGAACCGCTGGTTCGGGAAGATCACGCCGACGACGAGCGCGCCCGCGGCGAGCAGGATCAGCACGCCGAAGACGTAGAGCAGGCGGTTCTGGGCGTTCGCCGAGACCAGCCAGCCGATGGCGATCCCGGTGGCGGAGACCAGGCCGGTGGTGAGCAGGGCGATGGCCTGGCTGCCGTTGGCGTACGCGCGGGCGCGCAGCAGCAGGACGAGCGTCGCGACGACGCCGAGGATGATCCCGAACGTCCCGGGCGCGCTCGCGGCGATGATCGCCGAGACGGCCACCGTGGCGCCGCAGCCGACCATCAGGCCGGTCATGTAGTTGTGCGCGATCGCCGTGCGGCGCTCGATCGCCCGGTAGTCGGGGAAGCCGGAGTCTTCCTTCAGCTCTTCGGCGTTGCTCGGGACGTGCGGCAGCGGCAGCTTCGCGAGCCAGATCGTGGCGCGCGGCAGGATCGAGATGCAGGCGAGGGCGACCGCGACGGTGCCGGCCGCGATCCCGGCCGCCGGGTGCGCGACGAGCGTGCCGAACAGGAAGGCCAGCGCGCCGAAGGTGCCCGCGGTGGCGGCGGCGATGAACGTCGTGATGCCGGCACCGATGACCATGATGCAGACCGACGCGACGATGATCACCAGGACCGCGCCGAGCAGCAGGTTCGCCCGCAGCGACAGCCCGGGCACGATGTAGAAGCCGCTGACGAAGGCCAGCGGGAGGCCACCCGCGGCGGCGATCAGCACGCCGGTCGGCTCCGCCTGGTAGCCCTTGGCGAGCGTGGCGCCGATCGCGACGCAGGCGATCGCGCCGATGCCGCCGGCGATGGCGGCGCCCAGCGCGCTCCCGCCGTAGAACGAGCCGCTCATGAACAGCGCGACGGCGGCGGCGAACAGCGCCAGCCCGCCCGCGACGTGCCCGAACCGGTTCGCGGTCTCCTTCGTCCACGGCCGGAAGCTGTCCGGGGACGACTCGGCGATGGCGTCGACGACGTCGTCGTACAGCGGCGGCGGCGGGTTCTCGTTGCGCTTGCGCAGCTGGAGCAGCTCGCCGTCGACCACCCCGAGCGAGGCGAGGGTCCGGCTCGGATCGAGCGGCGCGTCCCCGAGCTTCGCCAGCGCCCAGCCACCGTGGCGGGCACCCCCGTCGGGCGCGGTCTCCTTGGCCATGTCCAGCAGCATCGGCAGCAGATCGGCCACCGCGACGTCGGCGGGCAGCGCCACGTCGATCCGGGTGGACGGCGCGACGACCGTCACCCTGCTGAATACTGTCGTGCCCGTAGCCACTGCACTGCCCCCGCTCGGTCGATACTGCTCCCGGGGGAACTTATACCGAACCCCGGCGCGGGCATCATCGAACGTCCGAAATTCACCGGCCACCGCAGCTCATGGCCTGGGCGCCCTTCGTTTCCGAGGCTTGCGGACCGCGTAGCCGGAGGATCCGCGCCGCGCATTCGAGGCGGCGGCGTGTGGTGGGTTCGGCCGATGCCCAGCCCCGGCCGACCGCCGTCGCCGTCAGGAGGCCTTCGAGGTGGCCGGATTCACCGGCATCCGCAGCTCACGAGCCGGACGGCGCCATTACTGTCGGTGCCGCGCCGTACACTCGCCAGGCGAGGTCAGGACCGGTTCACGAGGGCGTTACGGCATCCGCCGGAATTCCACCGCGGCGTTCGATAGGTTGTTCCGCGCACCTTGCGCACTAAACGGTGGCCGCCATCGTCGAGTTTGAAGAGGGGTCCTTCGATGAGCACGCTGCAGTTCAAGAAGTCGCCGCGGCTGGCGGCACCGCGGCCGCCGGGTGGTGAGGTGCACCTCGAGCCGCCGCCCGAGGTTCCGCGCGTCATCCCCGGGAACGTCGTCATGAAGGCGCTTCCGGTCGTCATGATCGTCGCGTCGCTCGGGATGATGGTCTTCATGTTCCAGGCCAGCAACCGGAACCCGATGATGATGGCCATGGGCGGCATGATGGTCGTCGGGACGCTCGGGATGATGGCCGGCGGCGGTGGCAAGGGCGGCGGTGCCAAGCGCGCCGAGATGGACGAGGACCGCAAGGACTACCTCCGCTACCTGGGCCAGATGCGCGATCGCGCCCGCGAGGCCATGGTCGACCAGCGCGCCGCCCTGGAGTGGGTGCACCCGGACCCCCAGTCCCTCTGGTCGCTGGCCGCCAGCCGCCGGATGTGGGAACGCCGCCAGAACGACCAGGACTTCCTGCACCTGCGCGTCGGGCGCAGCTCGCACCGGCTCGCCACGCGGCTCGTCCCGCCCCAGACCGGGCCCGTCGACGAGCTGGAGCCGATCGCCACCCTCGCGCTGCGCCGGTTCGTGCGGGCGCACTCGATCGTTCCGGACCTGCCGACCCAGATCACCCTCCGCGGGTTCGCCGCGGTCAGCATGCAGGGCGACCGCGCGCTGACCCGCGGCCTCACCCGCGCGATGCTCGCGCAGCTCGTTTCCTTCCACAGCCCCGACGACGTGCTGATCGCGGTCGCCACCGCGGGCCGGGCGAAGGAGGAGTGGGAGTGGGCGAAGTGGCTGCCGCACGTCCAGCACCCGACGCTGTCGGACGGCATCGGCCAGCTCCGGATGATGGCCGGCTCGCTGGCCCAGATCGAAGACTGGCTCGACGAAGAACTGCGTGACCGCCAGCGCTTCTCCCGCAACGCCACGCCGGCGCCGGATCAGCCGCACGTCGTCATCATCATCGACGACGCCGAGGTCACCCGCGAAGAGCAGATCGTCCTGGAGGAGGGCCTGGTCGGCGTCACGCTGATCGACCTGTCCGAATCCCTCGGCAACCTCGCCGCCCGCCGCGGCCTCCGGCTGGTCGTCGAAGCCGACAGGCTGGGTGCGCGCAGTGCCGGCGGGGTCGAGTGGTTCGGCCGCCCGGACACCCTCAGCCTGGTCGAGACCGAGTCGCTGGCCCGGCTCATCTCGCCGTACCGCGTCGGCGGCGCCGCCGGCCAGGACGTCGGCGACGAAGAGCCGCTGCTGTCCAACCCGTCGCTGCTGGAGCTGCTCGGCATCCCGGGTGACCCGATGACCTTCGACGTCCAGCAGGCGTGGCGGCCGCGGCCGATCCGCGACCGCTACCGCGTCCCGTTCGGCGTCGGCGAGTACGGCCAGCCGGTCGAGCTGGACATCAAGGAAGCCGCCGCCGAGGGCATGGGCCCGCACGGCCTGTGCATCGGCGCCACCGGTTCCGGTAAGTCCGAGTTCCTCCGCACCCTGGTGCTGGGCCTGCTGTCCACGCACTCGTCGAGCACGCTGAACTTCGTCCTCGTCGACTTCAAGGGTGGCGCGACGTTCATGGGCCTGGACAAGGCCCCGCACGTCTCCGCGGTCATCACGAACCTCGCGGACGAGGTCACGCTGGTCGACCGCATGAAGGACGCGCTGGCCGGTGAGATGAACCGGCGCCAGGAAGCGCTGAAGAACGGCGGCAACTTCAAGAACGTCTGGGAATACGAGAAGGCGCGCGAAAACGGCGCGGACCTCGACCCGCTGCCCGCGCTCTTCATCGTCTGCGACGAGTTCTCCGAGCTGCTGTCGGCGAAGCCGGACTTCATCGACCTGTTCGTCGCCATCGGCCGGCTGGGCCGGTCGCTCCAGATGCACATGCTGCTCGCCTCGCAGCGCCTCGAGGAAGGCAAGCTGCGCGGCCTCGACTCGCACCTGTCGTACCGGATCGGCCTCAAGACGTTCTCGGCGGCGGAGTCCCGCGCCGCGATCGGCGTGCCGGACGCGTTCGAGCTGCCGTCGGTCCCCGGTGGTGGCTACCTGAAGTACGACACCTCGACGCTGGTGCGGTTCAAGGCCGCCTACGTCTCGGGTCCGTACCGGCCCGCCGGTCTCAAGGCGGCCGGCCCGGCGGCGACCGTGGTCCGCGCGGACAAGCGGCCGCAGCTGTTCGTCCCGGACTTCGTCGAGCTGCCGAAGGAGCCGGAGCCGCAGTTCATCGAAGCGGCCCCGAAGGAAGAGCAGCGGCAGCCCGAAGAGGCGGTCGAACCCAGCGAGCTCGACGTCATCGTGTCGCGCCTGGTCGGGCAGGGCCCGCCGGCGCACGAGGTGTGGCTGCCGCCGCTGAAGGACCCGAACTCGCTCGACACCCTGCTGCCCAACCTGAACCCGACCGAAGACCGCGGCCTGTCCCCGGTGGGCTTCTTCGGCAACGGGCGGCTGCAGGTGCCGCTGGGCATCATCGACCGGCCGTACGAGCAGCGCCGCGACCCGCTGTGGGCGGACTTCTCCGGTGCGGCCGGGCACGGCGTGATCGTCGGCGGCCCGCAGACCGGCAAGTCGACCATGCTGCGGACGCTGATCATGTCGATGGCGCTGACGCACACCCCGGAAGAGGCGCAGTTCTACTGCCTCGACCTCGGTGGTGGCACGCTCGCCGGTCTCGCGGGCCTGCCGCACGTCGGTGGCGTCGCGGTCGCGCGGCGCGAGCCGGACAAGGCCCGCCGGATCGTGGCCGAGCTGACCACCCTGCTCACCGAGCGGGAAGGCCGGTTCGGGGCGATGGGCATCGACTCGATGACCGAGTTCCGCAACCGCAAGCGCCGCGGCGAGATCCGGCCGGACCAGGACTCGTTCGGCGACGCGTTCCTGATCGTGGACAACTGGCGGGCCCTGCGCGACGACTTCGAAGAGCTGGAAACCTCGATCACCCGGCTCGCCACGCAGGGTCTGTCCTACGGCGTGCACGTGATCATCTCCGCCAACCGGTGGGCCGACATCCGGCCGGCGATCAAGGACATGCTGGGTACGCGGTTCGAGCTGCGCCTCGGTGACCCGACCGAGTCGGACATCGACCGGCGCATCGCGGTGAACATCCCGGCCGGGCGGCCGGGCCGGGGCCTGACCCGGGACAAGCTGCACATGCTGGGCGGCCTGCCGCGGATCGACGGCTCCAGCGACCCGGAGACGGTCGCGGCCGGCGTGGCCGACGCGGTGGCGAAGATCAAGGGTGCCTGGCGCGGCCGCGTCGCGCCGCAGGTCCGCCTGCTGCCGGAGCTGATCACCTACGAAGACGTGCTCCAGCTCGACTCCGCCCGGGAGTCCAAGCTCATCCCGATCGGCGTCAACGAAGAGGACCTGCAGCCGATCTACCTCGACTTCAACGCCGAACCGCACTTCTACGCCTTCGCGGACGGCGAGTC
The DNA here is from genome assembly GCF_042881395.1 of Amycolatopsis sp. NPDC058278. Classification (NCBI taxonomy): domain Bacteria; kingdom Bacillati; phylum Actinomycetota; class Actinomycetes; order Pseudonocardiales; family Pseudonocardiaceae; genus Amycolatopsis; species Amycolatopsis sp. NPDC058278. Next base: position 181,854 of record NZ_JBHVXZ010000002.1, read on the forward strand.
GGGCAAGACGAACCTGCTGCGGCAGATCGCCCGGGGCATCTCGGAGCGCTACACCGCCAAGGAAGGTCTGATCCTGCTGGTCGACTACCGGCGCACGATGCTCGGCTTCATCCAGGGCGACTCGCTGCTCGGGTACGCGGTGTCGGCGGCGCAGCTGGAAAGCATGATCAGCGACGTCTTCAACTCGATGACGCGGCGCCTGCCGGGCCCCGACGTCACGCAGGAGCAGCTGAAGACGCGGTCCTGGTGGAAGGGCCCGGAGCTGTTCATCCTGGTCGACGACTACGACCTGGTGGCCACGTCGAGCAACAACCCGCTGCGGAAGATCTCCGACTTCCTGCCGCAGGCCAAGGACGTCGGCCTGCACCTGGTCGTCGTGCGGCGCACCGGTGGCGCGAGCAAGGCGATGTACGACCCGATCATCGGCAAGCTCAAGGAGATCGCGGCCCCGGGCATGGTGATGAACGGCTCGCGGGACGAAGGCGCGCTGGTCGGCAACATCAAGCCGAGCGCGATGCCGCCGGGCCGGGGCAACATGCTCACCCGCAAGTACGGCAAGCAGCTCATCCAGGTGTCGTGGATCCAACCCGACTGACGACGGCGGCGGGACGTGCTCCCGGCGGGGTGGGTAGGTTCCTCCCCGGGGGAGCGCCCCGCCGGCGGGGCGTGGGGGAACGCGAACATTACTGCGGGAGCTGCTGGTGACGGTCCGGGTTGCGGTGGACTTCGGGACATCGAGCACCTGCGTCGTCGCCTCGGTGAACGGGCGCGAGCCGCAGGTCGTGGTGATCGACGGCCAGCCGCTGATGTCCTCGGCGGTCTACGCGGCGGCGGACGGCACGCTGTTCGTCGGCCAGGAGGCCGAGCGGCAGGCGGCGGTCGACCCGTCGCGGTACGAGCCGAACCCGAAGCGGCGGATCGACGAGGGCGAGCTGCTGCTCGGCGAGAACGTCCTGCGGGTCACCGACGTCATCCACGCGGTGCTGGGGCGCGCGGTGTCCGAAGCGCGCCGCCTGGCCGGGGACGCCGAGGTCGACCTGCTCGTGCTGACCCACCCCGCGGACTGGGGCGCGATCCGCACGCGGCTGCTGCGGCAGGCCGCGGGCGGGCTGGCGCGCGAAGTCGCGCTGGTGCCGGAACCGGTCGCCGCGGCGGTCTACCACGCGGCGACGTTCGCGCCGCAGGACGTGACGACCGACCGCACCGTCGAGTTCAGCGGCCGCCCCGGCGAAGCGCTCGCGGTGCTGGACCTCGGCGGCGGCACGGTCGACGTCAGCGTGGTGCGGCGGCTGCCGCCGGACACCGCGCGGGACCGCGCCGGCCGTCCGCAGCGCGGCGGTTTCCAGGTGCTCGCCACCCGCGGCGATCCCGCCTTCGGCGGCGCGGACATCGACCAGGCGTTGCTGGAGCACCTCGGTTCCCTGGTTTCCTCGGCCGATCCGGACGCTTGGCGCGAGCTCGTCGAAGGCCGCGAACTGGCCGACCGGCGCCGGCGCCGCGTGCTGCGCCAGGACGTGCGGGGCGCGAAGGAGACGTTGTCGCGGCACGCCTACACCGACGTGCCGATGCCGCCGCCGTTCGCCGACGCGCACGTCACGCGCGAGGACCTCGAGCGGCTGATCGCGGCACCGCTGGGCCGGGCCGTCGAGCTGACGGTCGCCGCGATCGGCGACGCCGGCCTGCGGCCGAAGCAGCTCACGGCGATCTTCCTGGTCGGCGGGTCGAGCCGGATCCCGATGATCTCGCGGCTGGTGCACGAACGCACCGGTGTGGTGCCGACCAGCCTCGACCAGCCCGAGACGGTCGTCGCGCGCGGCGCGCTGCGGGCGGTGCTGGTCGACCCGGACCGCACCGGCGCGTTGCCCGGCGAAGCGATGGCCCGGCTGGGCGCGGCACCGGGCGGCGCGCTCAACCCGGCGGCGCAGCGCACGGAGGTCGTCCGCCCCGGCGACGTCGCCCCGCGCCCGGCACCGCCACGCTCCGGTCCGGGTGGGTTCACGAAC